>JAOTZA010000305.1 GCA_029861655.1 Acidobacteriota bacterium
GTGCCCGAAGAAGGCCAGCCGTTCCGAGGACTGCTCGAAAACACCTTGGGCGGTCTCCAGACTCATCACATACTCGTCTTCGTCGAGCGGCGAGCCATGGCACAGGATGACGCCGCGCTCGATCTCAACGGGTCCCTTGTCGAGGTTCCGCAAGTACTCCATGTTCTTCTCGCTTAGTGCGTCGGCAGTCCAGCGTGCCGCCGCGAGTGCCACCGCATTGAAGTTCTCGCCGCCATCGAATTGTGCAACGACCTTGTCGTGATTGCCTCGAATCACTCGGTTTGCGATGCTTCGGACTCGATCCACCACCTCGTTGGGTCCACCGCCGTAGCCGACCAGGTCTCCGAGAACCAGGACTTGCTCCACGCTTTCGCTTTTCGAAGACTCGAGCACTGCCTCGAGGGCCTCCACGTTGGCGTGGATGTCGGAGAGAATCAGGTAGCGCATGACGCAATCAGAAGGAGAATACGCGAGACCACTTCTTCGGGCTTCTCCTCGGCACCGATATCGAGTTTCAAATCTGCTTCGCTGTAGCGAGCCCGTCGATGATCGAACAGTTCTCGCGCCTGCGCCTCATCCCGTAGCATGGGTCGGTCGACCCATCCATCGCCGCTCCAGCGGCCAGCCAAGACTTCGAAGGGGACGTCAAGCCACATGGTAAGGCCCAGGGAGCGCATGCGCCCAACATTATCCGGTCGCGTCGGGAGACCGCCGCCGGTGGCGACGACAGCCTCCTTGATCCGGCCCACCTCTTCCAGAGACTCCCTCTCCAGCTGCCGAAAAGCCTCCTCTCCGTGCTTCTCGAAGATCTCCCTCACCGCAATCCCTTCCCGGTTCTCGATCAAGGAATCCAGATCGACAAAATCGACCCCCAGCCGATCCGCCAGCAAGCGGCCGACCGTCGTCTTGCCACTCCCCATGAAACCAATCAGGAAGATCCGCATCTCAGCGATCGGCCTTGCGACTCTCACTGCGGACGGCACTGACCAACAACACCAGAAATCCGCCCCACACGAGGCCACAGATGCCGAACATGAAAGCGATGGCGGTTGCGGTCAGATGGACGCCCCTTTCGATTTTCCCACTCGGCCCGATCTGCTTGCCAGCCAGCGATTGGCAAGAACAAGCGCCGTGAGCGCGATCGCGAACTGGACGAGCACCGTTCCGACATTTGCCGATTGGAATGGATCGAGCCACTCGGGATCCCACCCCCTGGCTTCCCACAGCCACCACCCTAGAAGTACCAGAGCCTCGATGGGGACCACCACCGAGACAAGAAAGGTCCACCAACGGCCCACCTCGAAATCCGCCCCCTCGAGTACGACCTCTTGGCGCAGTCGCTCAACTCCGAACCGGCGCGCGGCGAGAGCAAAGAAGAATCCGGAAAGCATCAGGCCGACTCCCCAAACCCAGTCTTGATTGTGGAGAAAGTCCAGAGAGAGTGCCGACGGTACACCAAAAACAAAACCCGCAGCCGCCACCCAAACGACGGCTCGGCGGCGAGAAAGCCCGGCATCGATGAGGACTCTGGTGATCAACTCGATCATCGAGATCAGGCTGGTTAGCGCCGCAAACGAAAGCGCCAGAAAAAAGAAAACCATGAAGAACCCACCGGCCGGCATCTGGGCAAAGAGCTGAGGCATCCAGACAAAAGTCAGGCCTTCATTACCGGCCCCGACGATCTCACTCTGGGCTGCCGGGTTGATCGCGAAAATCGTGCAGATGACCATGATTCCTGCAAGCAGAGACATGGAGTTGTTACCAAAACCGATGAGAAAGGCATTCAGGGGCACGTCTTCGCGCGTTCGCATATAGACCGCATAGGTGAGGATCAGACCCCAGCCGGCACCTGTATCCCAGGCATTCTGGGTCAGAGCTTCGAGCCAGATTCGCGCGTCTCCGAGCGCCGACCAGTCGGGTTTGAAGAGAAACTCGAGACCCGCGGCTGCGCCCGGAAGCGTGACCGCGCGCAGCGCCAGCGCTACGACAAGAAGACCCAGAAGAGGGATCAAGACCTTGGCGACCCGCTCGATTCCTCGCACACCAAACCAGACCACCGCCACGGCCATCATGAGGGCCAAAACATGCGTTACCAGTGCCGCCGGAGTCCCCGCATAGGAGTTCCAAAAGGTTGCGCCGTCGCCCCCCGCCAGTTCGCCGCGCACCGAGGCAAAGAGGTAACGCAAACACCAACCGGCAACGACCGAGTAATAGAACATGATCGCTGTCGCACACAGCGCCACCCACCCGCCCATCCACGCCCGCCGCGGACCGGCGATCTCGGCAAAAGCGCCCACGGTGCCCTTGCGCGCCCGCTTGCCGACTGCAAACTCCAGGATGATGAGCGGCACCGACCAGAGGAAGAGAAAGACAACCCAGGCAACCAGAAAACTGCCACCACCGTTCGAAGCGACGATGCGCGGGAAACGCCAGATGTTGCCGGTGCCAACCGCCATCCCCAGGGTGGCGAGAACAAGACCCCAACGGCTGGAAAACTCTTCCCGGACCGGCACCGTCAACCTCCTGCCGCCCGGCCGAGCCGCTGCATGTTGCCTACTATCGAGCCGCGGCAAACCGCCCCTAGGATCGCGGCGGAATCCGCTCCCTGACGCAGCACCTCACCGAGGCGATGTTCGTCTATGCCTCCAATCGCGACAATCGGCTTGTCGGTCATGCGGCGAGCCCGGCGTAGGAACTCGAGACCGACTACCGGCTCGTGATCGCTCTTGCTGGCAGTTCGAAAAACCGGTCCCACCGCGATGACATCCACTTCGGGATCTGCCGCCGCCTCGCGTACCTGCTCTTCGGTGTGGGTCGACCGCCCGATCCACCGCCGCCGACCGAGAATCCTGCGCGCCACCGAGGGTGGAAGATCCGTCTGACCCAGGTGTACTCCGGCCACCGGGAACATCGCAGCCACATCCACCCTGTCGTTGATCCACAGGCGCACCCGGGTTCCAGCGGCTCTCTCGCAGCAGGCCTCGACCTCGGAACACAAGGCACGGTCCTCCAGGTCCTTCGCCCGCAGCTGGATCCAGGTGGCTCCTGCATCGCCCAAGCGAGCCACCGCTTCAGTCAGACTCGTTTCACCAAGAAGGCCACAATCGGCAATGGGATAGAGGACCGGCGGATCGAGTCGAACCTCCACGACGGGCCGGACCCTACCCTTCCGCCACTTTGGCCATCTTGCCCTGGAACTGCTCGATGAAGCGAGTCGAGAGGTCTCCCTCGCGAAAACGCCGATCGCGCAGAATCCTCCGGTGCAGCCCGAGTGTCGTTTCTACGCCCTCGATGACAAAGAAATCGAGAGCTCTCTGCATGCGGCTGATGGCTTCCGCGCGAGTGCCCCCGTGAGCGATGACCTTGGCAACCATGGAGTCGTAGAACGGGGGAATCACATAGCCTTCGTAGACATGGGTGTCTACCCGGACCCCGGGTCCACCCGGGGGATGGAAGGTCCGGACGCGGCCGGGAGATGGCACGAATGTCTCTGGATGCTCCGCGTTGATACGGCACTCGATAGCGTGTCCGCGAGCGTGAAGGTTGTCGGGCAACTCGAGCCGCTCCCCAGCCGCCAATCGGAGCTGCATCTTTAGTAGATCGACACCGGTCACCATCTCGGTCACTGGGTGCTCGACCTGGATCCGGGTGTTCATCTCCATGAAATAGAAACCGCCTTCTCGGTCGAGTAGGAACTCCACGGTGCCGGCGTTCTGATACTCCACGTGCTCCGCCAGTTTCACCGCCGCGGAGCCCATCTTTTGGCGAAGATCGGACGTCAACGCCGGGGAAGGCGCCTCTTCGAGGAGCTTCTGGTGACGGCGCTGGATCGAGCAGTCTCGCTCTCCCAGCTGAATGACCCGCCCATAGCGGTCACCGAGAATCTGGAACTCTATGTGCCGGGGCTCCGCCAGAAACTTCTCGAGATAGATCGAACCGTCACCAAAGCCGGAAAGCGCCTCCTCCCCGGCGGTCTCGAACTGGCTCTCGATCGACTGCT
>JAOTZA010000306.1 GCA_029861655.1 Acidobacteriota bacterium
TGCCAAACCCATCGCGGCGCCGCGGCGTGCACAACAGTTCCCCGCGGTGGTTCCGGTGGGCGCGGGTGAACACGAGCCCCCGCTGCCACCGCCACCGATTCCGGTGCCGGCCTTTCCGAGGCGGACCCTGTTGTTCGATCTCGAGACCCAGCGCTCGGCAGAGGAGGTCGGTAGCTGGCGGCACGCCCACCGGATGCTGGTCGCCGTGGGCGTTGTATGCCATCTCCAGGAGGGCGAGTTCCGTGTCTACCGCGAGCCGCAACTCAACGAGCTGGTCGCTTGGCTCGACAGTGCAGACGCCGTGATTGGATTCAACAGTCGCCAGTTCGACTACCGGGTGCTCGAGGGCTATACCGGTGTCGAGTACGAACGAAAGTGGCCGACCCTCGACCTACTCGCAGACATCCACCGCCGGCTGGGTTTCCGGCTCAGCCTGGCCCATCTGGCTCAGGCGACGCTGGGAGTCGACAAGACGGCCGATGGCCTGCAGAGCCTCGAGTGGGTGCGCGCCGGCCGGCTTGAACTGGTCGAAGAGTACTGCCGGCGCGACGTCGAGATTCTGCGCGATCTTTATCTCTACGGCCGCCGCATGGGCTTTGTCGTTTACCGCGATCTGGACGAAAAGGCCGTCAAGCTACCGGTTGACTGGTAGTGGCGGCGACCGGGCTTGACGAGAGAACCTGGCCCAGAGTTTGGAGAGCCCAGTCCAGATCCTCTTCTTCGATCACCAGAGGCGGGGCCAGCCGGATGACGTGGTCGTGAGTTTCTTTGCACAAGAGACCCCTTTCGCGAAGCTCCTCGCAGAAGCGTCGCGCACCCCCGGCTTTGGGGTGGAGCTCGATACCTACCCATAGGCCTTTGCCGCGGATCTCGCGGATGTGAGGCGACTCGAGGGCCCTCAGCTTCTCCATCAGGTATTCGCCGAGCCGAGCCGAACGCTCGACCAGATTCTCCTCGACCAAGACATCGAGCGCCGCGGTGGCCACAGCGGCCGCCGTCGGATTGCCGCCGTACGTCGAACCGTGGTCCCCGGGGTGGAAGACATCCATCACCTCATCGTCGGCCAGGATGGCGGAAACCGGGTAGAAGCCACCGGAAAGAGCCTTGCCGATGATCACGATGTCGGGCCGGATTCCCTCGTGCTCGTAGGCGAAGAGCTTGCCGGTTCGGCCCAAGCCGGACTGGATCTCGTCCATGATCAAAAGACAGTTGTGCTCGGTCGAGAGCTCGCGCAGGCGTGTGAGGTATCCATCCGGGGGCACGATGATGCCTCCCTCGCCCTGAATCGGCTCGATCAAGATGGCGGCGACGTCGTCGCCGCCGGCGATGAGTGCCTGCTCGACCACGACCGCGTCACCGTACGGAAGCAGCTCGAAACCGGGAGTGAACGGACCGAACCCATCCCGGTACTGGTCTTCGGAGGAGAAACCGACAATCGTGGTGGTGCGGCCGTGGAAGTTGTTCTCGAAGACGAGGATCTTCGCGCGGTCCTTCTCGACACCCTTGACTTTGTAGGCCCACTTGCGAGCCGCCTTGATGGCGGTCTCGACCGCTTCGGCGCCGGTGTTCATCGGTAGGGTTCGCGTGAAACCGGTGAGCTCACAAAGTTTCTGGTAGAACGTCCCAAGCTGGTCGTTGCGAAATGCCCGTGATGTGAGGGCCAACCGGCGGCTCTGCTCGACCAGTGCCTCGAGAATCCGCGGGTGGCAGTGACCCTGGTTCACCGCGGAGTAGGCCGCCAGGAAGTCGAGGTACTTGTTGTCCTCGACGTCCCATACCCACGCCCCCTTGCCGCGTGTCAGGACAACGTCGAGCGGATGGTAGTTGTGGGCTCCGAAGTGGTCTTCGCGTGTGATCAGGTCTTTGGCGTTGGTCATCGACGGGCTCCTCTTGGGGGGCATTCGACAGTCGGGATTCGGACCGCCACAGCCGAGCCGGTTTTAGCACAGTAAGGGCCGCGGGTGAAGCATCGATTCACGGGCTAGCCTCCGTGCCGCACATGGGTCGTCTCGCTCCGCTGCGAGGCTTCTGCGATCCAGCGGGCTCGACAGAAGACTTCTCTCGGGCGATTCGTGCGTCTCCTCGCTCCTGACGCGGCCGCCGCCCGTGCCGGCCGTGCTGACCTCGCGAGTCAGGCAGCGAGGCAGAGAGACCGC
The DNA here is from genome assembly GCA_029861655.1 of Acidobacteriota bacterium. Lineage (GTDB taxonomy): Bacteria > Acidobacteriota > Thermoanaerobaculia > Multivoradales > JAHEKO01 > JAOTZA01. The sequence continues at coordinate 2,157 of JAOTZA010000306.1, forward strand.
TGCGGTGCGGCGAATCTCTGATCCTCGTCTCGTCTTCGCTCGCCAGGCTGGATCCTCGCAGCGCCTCGAAGCCTCCGCTCGAGCGACCCGTTGTGCCGGACTCCAGTCGTGCCGCGATCGGGGTCGGTTGGAGTCGCCATCAGGGACGTTTGACCGAGCGCGTGGCAATTGCTTTTGAAGTCCTACTCGGATCCGGCGCGAGGGAAACCGAGGCGCGCGCCTCTAAGAAACCCCGGAGTTCGAGTAGCGCGTGGCGTGCCCTGCGGCGACTCGACCGGCCCCGATCGCAGCACGACGACCATATAGGCGTGAGGGCAGTGCCTTCCTGCTGCTAGTCTCGGCCCTTCGTTTCACGCTGGCTGTAGGAGAACGGGAATGGAAGAGCGAGCAGGCGATCAGGAACCGGGCGAACGCACCGAGCGCGAGCGGCTCGACGACCTCGGGGCGTGGGGAAAGCGACCGGCGCGCCCCGAAGAAGGCCGGTTTCTAGCCGGGCCGCAGAGCCGCCGTGAGGAGCTGGCGAGGGCGATGCGGATCTTCTTCGAGTTCCTGCGTGGTTTTCGCGCGCTGCACTTCATCGGCCCCTGCGTGACTGTTTTCGGGTCGGCGCGTTTCGAAGAAGACAACCGCTATTACAAGCTCGCCCGGGAGGTGTCGCGTCAGCTGGCGGTAACCGGTTTTTCGGTAATGACGGGTGGTGGCCCTGGTGTGATGGAAGCCGCCAACCGGGGTGCCAAGGAGGGCGGGGGCCGGTCGGTAGGCTGCAACATCGAGCTCCCGCACGAGCAGAGTCATAACGACTATCTCGACACCTGGGTGGATTTTCGCTACTTCTTTGTGCGCAAAGTGATGCTGGTCAAGTACTCCTATGCGTTTGTCTTGATGCCTGGCGGTTTCGGCACCATGGATGAGATTTTTGAGACCGCGACGTTGATACAGACAGACAAGATCAGCGATTTCCCGTTGGTCCTGGTGGGGAGCCGATACTGGGACGAGCTCCTCGACTTCATGCACAAGCGGATGGTTCCCGAGGGCACGATCAGCCCGTCCGATGTCGACCGTTTCCTCGTGACTGACTCGCCGGAAGAGGCGGTGCAGCACATCAAGAACGCCGCAATCGAGCGCTTTGGGCTCGAATGGCATCGTCGTCCCCAAGCGCGCAGTTGGATCGGAGAGCGCGGCCTCCGCGGCAAGGATGGCCCGAGGTTTTGAAGGCGGTGGGACCGTCGGTGCTGTTGCCGCGGTTGCAGATTCTCGCCGCGGCGGCCCTCTTCTCGACCGGCGGCGCCGCCATCAAGGCGACGTCGCTCTCGGTCTGGCAGGTAGCGAGTTTTCGTTCCGGCGTCGCCGCAGTGATCCTGGCGCTCGTCTTTCTTCGTCGGCGTAGCAGTGGCTCAGCGAACCTCCGAGTCACGCCACGAATCCTGGCCGTAGGACTCGCCTACGCCGTTGCGCTCTGTTCGTATGTGGTCGCCAACAAACTGACGACCGCCGCGGCGACGATCTTTCTTGTTTCGACCTCATTTCTTTGGGTTCTACTGCTGTCGCCGCGCTGGCTTGGGGAAGAACTAAAGAAGCGGGACCTGGGCCTGATCGCGGCTCTGGCGGCTGGAATGGCTCTGGTGTTTGCCTCACCCGGAACAGCGGTGGAAACGGCGGCCAACCCCCGCTTGGGCAACTGGGTCGCCGCAGGTTCGGGCTTCGCCTGGGCTCTGACCGTGATCGGGCTGCGATTGCTCGGACGTTCCGAAGCGGACGAAACGGCAGGCGCCTCGGCCTCTGCCGGTTACGCGGTGGTATGGGGCAACGCT
>JAOTZA010000385.1 GCA_029861655.1 Acidobacteriota bacterium
TCTGGTCATCAAAATTCCTCCTTTGAGAATTCTGCGATTTGAAGGGTCTCCGTGACCGTTCATTAGTCTAAAACGCTCAGATTTCAACCTCTATTCCACGAAACCAGAGAAAAGAATGAGAATATGAGTTGCAAAGACTCATATAGGAATCGAGCGAGAATTCTCCCTCGAGGAAAAAGGCTCGTCCTGCAGGGGAGTCAAGTGCTGGCTTGAAGCTCTCGGTCGGTCGATCCGATCTCTACGGTCAACTCGCCGTTGCGCACGTCCACTCGAATACGGGCTCCGTCGGCCAGCTCGCCGGCGATGATCGACCGGCCGATGCGGGTTTCGAGCTCGTGTTGGAGAAAGCGCTTCAAGGGCCGGGCGCCGTAGACCGGGTCGAATCCGGCTCGCGCCACGTGAGCTCTCGCCTCCGGTGTCAGTTCGAGGCTGGCACCCTGCTCGGCCAGACGGTTGCCGAGGTCGGCAATCTGGAGATCTACGATTTCCTCGATCTCGGTAAGGGTCAGGGACTTGAACAGGACGAGGTCGTCGACCCGGTTCAAGAACTCAGGCCGGAAATGGCCACGCAGCTCGCGGTCTATTGCTTCCCGTGCCGACGCCGGGATCTCGCCACTATCGTCGAGGCTTTCGACCAGATGTTGAGAGCCGATGTTGGACGTCATGATGATGACGGAGTTCTTGAAATCAACGGTCCGTCCCTGAGCGTCGGTGGCACGGCCGTCATCGAGAATCTGCAGGAGAACATTGAAGACGTCGTGGTGCGCCTTCTCGATCTCGTCAAAGAGAATCACCGAATAGGGCCGGCGCCGCACCGCCTCGGTGAGCTGGCCCCCCTCTTCGTAACCGACATAGCCCGGCGGCGCGCCGATCAGACGCGACACGGCATGGCGCTCCATGTACTCGCTCATGTCGATCCGCACCATGTTCTCTTCGCTGTCGAAAAGAGCCTCCGCCAGGGACTTGGCGAGCTCGGTCTTGCCGACGCCGGTGGGACCGAGGAAGATAAACGAGCCGATAGGTCGCCGGGGATCCTTGATTCCCGAACGCGCGCGAATGATCGCGTCCGCAACCAGCTTCACCGCCTCGTTTTGCCCCACCACGCGCCGATGCAGAATCTCGTCGAGACGCAGGAGTTTCTCGCGTTCGCCCTCGACGAGCCTTGTGGTCGGAATGCCGGTCCAACGCGACACGATCTCGGCCACCTCTTCCTCGGTCACCTCTTCGCGCAGCAACCGGTTGGAACCCGCCTTGGCGGTCAGACCTTTTTCGTGATCGGCGAGCAGCTGCTCGAGCTCCGGCAGCGTGCCGTGTCTGAGCTCCGCCGCTCGGTTCAGGTCGTAGTCCCGCTCGGCCTCTTCGATCTCGTGGCGTAAGCCCTCTATCTGTTTGCGCAGCTCTCGAACCTCCCCGATGGCGTCCTTCTCGGACTGCCACTGAGCGCGCATCGCGTCGTTGTGCTCCCTGAGATCGGCAAGCTCACGCCGAAGTGCTTCCAGCCGGTCTCGACTGCCTTTGTCTTTCTCCTTTTTGAGTGCCGCTTCTTCGATCTCGAGCTGCATTACACGGCGGGCGGCCTCATCGAGTTCGGCCGGTAACGAATCGATTTCCGTCCGGATCATGGCTCCCGCTTCGTCCACTAGATCGATCGCCTTGTCGGGGAGAAAACGATCGCTGATGTAGCGGTTGGAGAGCACCGCCGCGGCTACCAGAGCGTTGTCCTGGATCTTGACACCGTGGTGGATCTCGAATCGCTCGCGGAGGCCACGAAGGATGGAGATGGTGTCTTCGACCGTCGACGGGTCGACGAGGATCGGCTGGAAGCGCCTCTCGAGGGCGGCGTCTTTCTCGATGTACTTCCGGTACTCATCGAGTGTTGTCGCGCCGATACAGTGGAGCTCTCCGCGCGCCAGCATCGGCTTGAGAAGGTTGCCCGCGTCGGTCGAGCCCTCGGTGCGCCCGGCGCCGACGATGTTGTGCACCTCGTCGATGAACAGGAGGATTTGGCCATTGCTTTCTTTGACCTCGCCGAGAACAGCCTTGAGACGCTCCTCGAACTCGCCTCGGTACTTGGCGCCGGCGAGGAGTGAGCCCATATCGAGAGAGAACACCGAGCGGTCCTTGAGCCACTCCGGGACGTCCCCGCGGACGATTCTCTGTGCAAGCCCCTCGACAATGGCGGTTTTTCCTACCCCGGGTTCTCCAATCAGAACCGGGTTGTTCTTGGTCTTTCGCGACAGGATCCGAATCGCGCGCCGGATCTCCGAGTCGCGGCCGATCACAGGGTCCAGCCGACCTGATCGCGCTTGGGCCACGAGGTCGACGCCGTACTTGTCCAGCGCCTCATAGGCCTGCTCGGGTGTCGCACTGGTAACCCGCTGGCTGCCCCGAACGTCTTGCAGCACGGAGAGAAGCCGGTCGCGGTCCACATTGTGATCCGAAAGAACGCGAGACGCGACGGTCTTTTTGCCCTCGTCGAGAATCGCGAGCAGCAGGTGCTCGACGGAGATGTAGTCGTCCTTGAGTCGCTTGGCTTCGGATTCGGCAGATAGAAGAAGTTGTTGAAGCCGCTGCGTCACGTAGACCTTGCCGGCTTCGGTCGCACCGCCCTGAACCCTAGGTCGTCCCTCCAATTCGCCGGCGACGGCGTTGCGCAGCACCGGGACTTCCACAGCCATCTTCTCGAGTAGTCGGGGAACCAGGCCATCGCCCTGGTCGAGCAGAGCCAGCAGCAAATGCTCGCCGTCCACCTCCTGGTGACCAAGGCGAGTCGCACGATCCTGTGCGTCCTGCAACGCTTCCTGTGATTTCCGTGTCAGCTTTTGTGTGTCCATGGTGGGTACCTACTCTCCCTTTGACGCCTGTTCGCCACGCAGCCGGAAATCCGACGTCGCAGCCAGCTCTTCGAACAGG
>JAOTZA010000079.1 GCA_029861655.1 Acidobacteriota bacterium
CCATGACCCGAATCTCGGCGAACAGATCTCCGTTGGCACCGTCTCCGGAAGGAAAGCCGCGGCCGCGAAGCCGGATCTTACGACCCGAAGACGAGCCCGGCGGTATGCGCACCGTGACTTCGCCGTCGAGTGTCTGAATGGAAGCCTTACCTCCGAGGGCGGCTTCCCACGGAGTCACCGCCAGCCGGGTGTGGAGATTGGCCCCATCGAGTCGGAAAGACGGGTGCGGCAGAAGCTCGACGGTCAAATAAAGGTCGCCACGGCGTCCGCCGGCTCCTTTGCCTCCCTGGCCCGAGAGACGAATCTTCTGACCCGGTCGGATCCCTTGGGGTAGGTTGACCCGCAATCTGCGCTTCTTGCCCCTGCCGCTGTCTGTGAGGGTGATCTCCCGCTTGCCGCCACGGCCCGCTTCCTCGAGAGATATGGCGATTCGCGCTTCCTGGTCGAGGCCCCTTCCGGCGGCCGGGCGGGGGGAGGCCGTTCGAAAGCCCGAAAAGCCGCCTCCCGGTTGGGCGCCGGGCGAGCCGAAGAGAGCCTCGAAGAAAGAGCTGAAGTCGCCCCCACCACCGCCTCCCGTGTTTCCAAGATTGCCGAGATCGAATTCGACCCGTGTGCCGCGACCCCCAAATCCTCCTCCACCAAACCCGAATTGAGAGAAGATCTCCTCGAAACCCGGTGGTGGCGCGCCGGTTCGCTCCGCTTGTTTCCAAGCCGACCCGAACTGGTCGTAGCGAGCCTTTTTTTCGTCGTCCTTGAGAACTTCGTAGGCTTCGTTGATCTCGCGGAATCGCTCCTCGGCGCCGGCGCTCTTGCTGATATCGGGGTGGTACTTGCGCGCCAGCTTGCGGTAGGCCTTTTGGATCTCCTCCTGGGAGGCCCCTTTGGAGACGCCGAGGGCGGCGTAGTAATCCTTGTAGTCCAACGCGATAACCTCGTTCTTGATGGTTGACCGACGCCGAGTCGCTCTCGAGACAGGCTCGAGACCTACGGCTCCGCGTCTCGGCAGAGATCTTAGTCCTTGACCCTCACATTCTGTACAACCGCCTGTGGGGCCTGTTCATTCCCAAAGCGACTGTGCCGTTATAGTCTCACGCAGCCGTCCGAAGTGCCGAGGACTTCTACCGCGGGCTGCTAGATGCCAACCTCCCTGGCCCAACAAGAGCTTGTGGTCGTTACCGGAAAGGGAGGAGTGGGGAAGAGCTCGATCGCGGCGGCGCTGGGACGAAACCTCGGAGAGATTCAGGCGGTCCGCGCCGGCGCGACTCTGATCCTCGAGATCGACCCGAGGGAGAGTGTCCATCGGCAACTCGGGGTACCGCCTTCGGGAGGCGAGATTCGCCGAGTAGGCCCCGGGCTTTACCTGCAGAACCTGCAGCCGCGGCGAGTGATCGACCGCATTGTAGAGAAACGTGTGCGAGTCCCGGCACTCGTTCGGCGAGTGTTCGCGAGCGCGATCTACGAGCAGTTCGTTACAGGTGCCCCGGGTCTCGAAGCACTTGCGGTTCTGTGGCACGCGCTCCGCCTGGTCCGAGGCGAGGTCCGCGAAGCGCCGCAGGTGGCGCGGGTGGTGTTGGACGCCCCCGCCACTGGGCACGGCGTGTCGTTGTTGACCGCGCCGCGGCTCGTCTCGGAGGTCATCGCCGGTGGCCCAGTGGGTGAGATGACTCGCGAAGTGGCGGAGTGGGTTTCGCGCCAGGATCTCGTGGGTGTCGTGGTGGCGGCGATGGCGGAAGAGATGCCCGTGACCGAGGCTCTGGATCTGCGCCGCCGGCTCTCCGGTGAACTGGATCGTGAGCCCCAGCTTCTTGTCGTCAATGCCGTGTACCCCAAGGTGCCCGAGCGATTGAACTCGGCGTCTGATGAGCTGACAGGTCTGTGGCGTCGTCGCCGGCGTCTCAACGACAGCGAGCTTAGCCGTCTCGGGAAAGAATGGCGCCGGCCCGATGTCGAGTTGCCACTGTTGCCGCTGGGGGCTGGCCCCGAGTTGGTCTCGGCCCTTGCGCAACCGCTGGCTCGATGGACCTCGGCGTCGACGAGCGCGGGAGCGGACGCGTCGTGAGCGTCGTGGCGGAGCTGCCGCGCCTGGTAGTCGTCGTTGGCTCAGGTGGAGTCGGCAAGACCACCCTCGCGGGAGCTCTGGGGCTCCGTTCGGCGGCGGCTGGGGCCGATACGCTCGTGATGACGTTCGATCCTTCGTTGAGGCTGCGTGAGGCCCTTGGGGTAGGCGAAGAAGCGCGCGACACCGAGATCGAGATTGATGCGGGCAAACCGGGGCGGGTTGCCGTCAGCCTGCTCGATGCCCGACTCACCTTCGATCGGCTGATCGAGAGGTACTCGAGCGGCGCCGGTGTCCGCGACCGGATTCTGGAGAACCGGTACTACCATCACCTCGCAGGTGGTCTTGCCGGCATCCTCGAGTACATGGCGGTCGAGCGGCTCTTCGAGGTGGCCGCGGAAAGTCGATATGACAGGGTGGTGCTCGACACGCCGCCGACCCGGCAGGCAATCGATTTCCTCGAGGCCCCGGCGCGGATCGTGGAGTTCCTGGACAGCGGAGCGGTAGGCTTTGCGACCCGGGCCTGGTTTGATTCGCGAGGGCGTTTCCGCCCGACGTCGTATCTGGGAGGATTGGGGCGTCGATTGGATGGCTACTTGGATGAGGTCGTCGGCCTCGACCTACTGCGCGACATGGTCGAGTTCTTCCAGGCCTTCGAGCCGCTCTTCGAGGGGTTCAGAGCTCGCGCCAGTGAAGTGCGTAGGCTACTCACATCACCGGAGACCCGGTTTCTTCTGGTGAGCGGCGCAGGAGAGGACCGAGTGCCGGATACGCTCTTCTTTGCCCGCCGTCTCGAGGAGGCCGGTCACCATTTGGGACCGATTGTGGTCAACCGGCTGCATCCGAGCGCGGACTCCGCCGGTCGGGGTCGCGCTAAGCAATCGGTGGATCCGGGGCGAACCGATGGCCGCCGCCTGCTGATCCAGTTGGCGCGGCGGGAGGCTGCCGCGCTCGAGCACCTCGAGAGCCTGCTGTCCGAGGATCAGGTGCTTGCTGCGTTGCCCCTGCTCCCGGAGGCTCCGACCGGTCTCGAGGGCCTGGACGAGCTCGGGAGGCTGCTCGAAGAGCGGCTGGGAGTGGCCTAAGAGAAGCCTTTTTATGCCTTTTTGCCGCAGTGCGGTAGAGGGGTTGACGTTTATGCCGCAGTGCGGTATAAATGGGCTACTGACTGCCGCGGGGCGGCAAAAAGCCGGTGACACCGGAGGGAAAGACCATGGTTCGACTGATCAAACGCTACGAAAGTCGCAAGCTCTACGACACGGAAGAAAGCCGTTATGTCTCGCTCGAGGAGATCGCCGAATTCGTTCGTCGCGGCCAGGAGGTGCGCGTCTTGGACAACGCGTCCGAAGACGACGTGACCGCCCAGACGCTGACACAGATCATGTTGGAGGAAGGCCGCAATGGCCGTTCACCGGTTCCTACCGAGCTGCTACATGATCTCGTGAGAATGGGCAAAAAGTCCCTGAGCACCGGTGTCGAGCAGGTTCAGCAAGGTGTGGATCGTCTTCTGGAAGCCTCGTTCGATCGCGTGGCCCCGATCCGCCAGGCCCGCGATGAGATGGACCGTCTGCGAACACGGCTCGAGGATCTGGAGGGCTCGCTGGTAAGGCTCGAGGCGGGGAGCAGCCCGGTCGCCAAGAAGAGTGCTCCAAAGAAGCGGGCGACCAGAAAACGAGCAGCCACAAAGAAATCACGCAAGCGCAAGAAGACTACGTCGCAAGGCGCAACTGGCAAATAGAGTTTAATCGCCGCCATCCCGGCGGCGCCAAAGGGAGACAAAAGAAATGGCAAAGAAGAAGACAAGTCAAAACGAACTGGCGGAATCCGCCAACAAGATCTGGCTCGCCGGTCTCGGCGCGTTTGCAGTCGCCGAGGAGGAAGGGTCCAAGGTGTTCAAGACCCTGGTCAAGAAGGGCGAGGGTTTCGAGCGTCGCAGCAAGAAGCAGCTCGAGAAGGTCCAGGGCGATGTCGAAGGGCAAGTGGAGACCGCTCGCGAGAAGGCCGAAGGTGCCTGGAACAAGCTGGGCAAGTCATTTGACGAGAAGGTCTCTGACGCGCTCGGACGCCTTGGTGTCCCCAGCCGGATGGAGATCCAGAAGCTGACCAAGAGGGTCGAACAGCTCACCCGCAAGGTGGATGGTCTGAAGACTCGGAAGACCACGCCGGTTCGCAAGACTCGTACGCGCAAGACCGCCTGACCGGGTCGGGTTCCAACTTGGAGCGAAGAGCCAGAGCCGGTGCGAGCCGGACCGGACGGGTGGGGATTGCTCTTGCCGGTGGGGGTCCTGAGGGTGCGGTCTATGAGATTGGTGCCCTCAGGGCTCTCGACGAGGCTCTCGAGGGCGCCGATCTCAACAATCTCGACGTCTATGTAGGGGTCAGCGCCGGCGCTTTTCTTGCCGCCAATCTGGCCAACGACCTCACCCCGGCGCAAATGTGCCGGGCGATCGTCAAGCACGATCCCGGGGAGCATCCGTTTCACTCGAGCACCTTTCTCCAGCCGGCCACCGGAGCCTTTCTGCGCGGCGGTTGGAAGGTGCCAAAGCTCCTCTGGGAAGGCCTATCCGAGTACCTCGGCAATCCCAGTGACTCGACGCTACTCGACTCTCTGACACGGATCAGCCGGGCGTTGCCGGTCGGCGTGTTCCGCAACGAGCCGATCCGCGCCTTCCTGGAGAAGATCTACACCCTCCCGGGACGTACCGACGACTTCCGAGAACTGAACAAGAAGCTCTTTATCGTCGCCGTGGATCTCGACTCGGGAGAGGCAGTCCGGTTTGGCGACGAAGGATTTGATCACGTGCCGATTTCGACGGCGGCCCAGGCGTCGATGGCACTCCCGGGTCTCTACCCACCGGTTGATTTCGAAGGCCGTACCTATGTCGACGGAGTTCTTAGAAAGACCCTCCATGCGTCGGTTGCTTTGGAACAAGGCGTCGACCTGCTGCTGTGCCTGAATCCGATCGTTCCGGTGGATACCGGAGGCGCGGTCGAGCAAGGCGTTATGCGCCGCGGTAGGCTGGTCGATCGGGGATGGCCGACCGTGATCTCGCAGACCCTGCGGACCCTGATCCGTTCGCGGTTGCGCGCCGGACTCAACAGCTACGAGGGGCGCTACAACGCCGATATCGTGCTGCTTGAGCCGCGCCGGGACGATTACCGGATGTTTTTCACCAACATCTTTAGCTTCTCCTCGCGGCAGGCGGTTTGCGAGCACGCCTATCAGGAGACACGCCGTGAGTTGCTTGATCGCTTCGACGAGTTGGAGCCCGTTCTCGCCCGGCATGGGGTCACCCTACGGCGAGACCTGCTGGAGCAGCCGCGAGATCTGTGGAACGGCGTGCGCCTCCCGCGCAGGCGTCGCGCCGGCCATGCCGGCGCCACTCTCGACGATCTGGATCGAGCGCTCGACCGCCTCGTCGAGGCCCTCGACCTGGCTGCAACCTAGGGATCGATCGCAGCAAGGGGCCGTTGTCTTGCGTAGGCTAGACTACCGGCAATTATGAACTCGGAATCTCGCGCGCTGCAGTCGGACGCCGGCCGAGGCGAGGCGACCGAGGCTGGGCTCCGCCTCAGCCTCATCGTGCCCGTATTCAATGAGCGCTACCTGGTCAGCGAGATGCTGGATCGGTTGCTCGCGGTATCGATCCGGGGAATCTCGGAGCTCGAGGTCATTGTCGTTGATGACGGCTCGACCGACGGCAGCCGCGAGATTCTCGACCGATACGCGCTCGATCATGGCGAGCGGATCGTCTACCTCAAAAAGGCCGAGAACGAGGGCAAGGGCTCGGCGGTTCGAACCGGAATCGAGCACGCCACCGGCGATCTCATCGTCTTTCAGGATGCCGATCTGGAGTACGATCCTCGCGATCTCGAGCGGCTGGTCGGGCCTTTTTTGGAAGACGGTGCCGATGTCGTATACGGCTCGCGTTTTGCCGCCAGCGATCGCCGTCGGGTTGTCTATTACCGTCACAGCCTCGGCAACCGGTTTCTCACCTTCATCAGCAACCTGACAACCGATCTCAACCTCACCGATGTCGAAACCTGCTACAAGATGTTCCGCGGCCCTCTTCTCAAGTCGATCCCCTTGCGTTCGAATGACTTTGGTATGGAGATCGAGCTGACCGCCAAGATCGCCAAACGCAGGTGCGTCGTCTATGAGGTGCCAATCAGCTACCGTGGGCGGACGTACGACGAGGGGAAGAAGATCGGGTGGACTGACGGCGTCAAGGCGATCTGGACGGTGCTGCGTTACTGGTTTATGGATGACCTGTACAAGCAGGACGCTTATGGTGGCGAGATTCTCCATCGACTCGAGCGAGCGCGGCGATTCAACTCGTGGATGGCGAGCGCCATACGTCCCTGGGTGGGCGAGCGCGTTCTCGAAATCGGTGCTGGAATCGGCAACATCACAACTCGACTGATCCCTCGCACGCTCTATGTCGCAAGTGATATCAACAAACACTACTTGCGCTACGTCCGCAACATGTCGACGGGCCGTCCCTACCTCGAGGTTGCAGAGATCGATTTGGAGGAGGCGGAGACATTCGCCGACCACCACGGCCGTTTCGACACGGTCGTCTGCCTCAATGTGCTTGAGCACGTCGAAGATCCCGATCGGGCCCTTGCCAACATTGGCTCTGGTCTGGGACCGGGCGGTCGAGCGGTGATCTATGTGCCGCGCGGCCAGCGACTCTACTCATCGCTCGACGAGGCGCTCGAGCACCGCTGCCGGTACGAAGAAGCCGATCTTCGCCGCGAGCTCGAAACGGCCGGGTTCGAGATCGAGCACCTGTCGTCTTTCAACCGCTGCTCGGTCCCGGTCTGGTGGTGGAATGGCAAGGTGCTGGGCAAAAGGACGTTTGGGAGACTACAACTCAAGCTCTTCGATCTCCTGGTGCCGATGTTGAGACACATCGACCGGTTCCTGCCCTGGAAGGGTCTGGGGCTCATCGCTGTGGCGAAGAAGACGGGGACACCGGAGAAGGGGACACCCTAAACGGCGTCCCCGTTGCCGACGCCTCCGCCGGCCGGTAGATCAATCCAACCAGGCGGTCACTTCGCCGACCCCGACTTCGACAAAGACCCGGGACTTGCCGGGACCTTCGGCCCAATGGATCTCGGCGCCCACCAGCATTGACCGGCGGGCCCGCTGGTCTGCGTCGGTACCGTGGAGTTCGACTTCGCCGACCCCGGCGTCGAGATCGACCGAGCGCAACGCCGACTTGGTGAGCCAGAGGTTGACTTCGCCGACGCCCAGCTCGACATGGAGGTCTTTACTGAGCCCTTCGATGTCGAGCTCGCCGACACCCAGCTCGACATCGACGTCGAGGCCTCTGGGTACGCGGATGGTTCCCTCGAGGTCGATCTTGCCCTTGCCCCAGCGTGGGAAGCCGTCGAGCTCGAGATAGAAGCTCTTGCCGTGGCGGCGATCGTCGAGAAAGAGCGCGTCAAGGGTTTCTTCGCAGTCCGACGCCAGCATGCGGCAATCGGCGACCAACTCGACCTCGATCCGGTTGCCATCGCTACCCTCAATTCTCAACTCTGCCACCGCGAAGTCGAGATGGACGCCCTCGAGGGATTCGACCTCGTAAGAACCAGCTATTTCACGCTCCTCGTCGGCCGTTGCTGGCAAGGCGATCAGGACGGCCACGAGCGAGATGGCTGTGATCTTGTGAAGGGTCCTCATGAGCGTCTCCTCCTGACCAGAGTCTACGGTGAAGAGCTCCCGTTTGTTTCCTGTCCCCGATGCCGCCTGATGGGAACCAGGAGTGCCAGAAAAGCCACTGACAGGACCGTCGCCAAGGCGAAGATGAAGACATAGCTGGTGTGTTGGGTGATGACACCCGAGATCCAGGCGGCGGGTTGTTTACCCCATACCTCGATGGCGGCCAGTAGGGTGTAGTGAGTGGCGCCGATTTTCTTGTTGACCCGGCTCATCATGAAAGCGAAAAGGGCCGTCGTGAGGGCGCCACCGAAGAAATGCTCGGCACAGGTCACTGCGATGACCTTTGCTTCGCTTGGTGCTACGACCGACAGCCACCATTCTCCGGCCACTGGAAGCGCGCGGAGTGCGGCGGTGATCGCAAGGGCGTCGACCAGCCGGATACGGCTGGCGAGATAGCCTCCCGAGTAGGACCCGAGAATCGAGAACAGCATGCCCCAGGTTCCGACCCACAGACCGATCTGCTGTGGGGAGTAGCCGGCATCGACCAGAAACGGCTTGAACATCGTGTCCGCCATCGACTCGCCGAGCTTGTAGGTGGCGATAAAGAGAAGCAGCCAACCGGCGCCACGATGGGTGAGGGCTCGCTTGAGGTTGGTCAGTACCGCGCCGATGGTTGCGTGCTCGTGGATCGAACCGGCACCTGTTCCCTTCATCCAGCGGTTCTCCTGGAACAGGAAGCTCACCGGCAGAGTGGCGGCGATGAGAGCCGCCATGACCAGGAAAAGCCCTGCCCAGCCGATCCAACCGCTGGCCCACAGAAGAACACCGCCACCGATCAGCATCCCCATCTTGTAGCCAACGACCTGGGCGATATTCCCGCGGCCGAGCTCCGATCGTTCCAGAAGATCGACGGCTAGCCCGTCTACGGCGACGTCAAGGGTCGCCGCAAACAGGTTCATCATCAACACCAGCCCGAGGAGGAGTCCGAGCCGTTCTCCCGGGGGAGTCCAGGCGGCCGCTGCGCATGTAACGATGAGACAGCCCTGTAGAGGCAGGATCCACGAGCGTCGTTTGCCCTTTTCGATCGAGCCGAAACGGTCGACCAGCGGTGCCCAGAAGATCTTGAGCATCCAGGGTAGCGACAGCGCCGTCGCAAAGCCGATGACGCTGAGCGAGGTGCCGGCTCCGCGGAGGTGGACCGGAAGGGCTGTCGCTTGGAAACCGAAGGGCAGGCCCTGGACAAAGTACAGAGTCCAGAGAATCCCGAGCTTCCGACGCCGGGGGGAAAGCAAGGTCATCGGGCGCATTCTAGTCGTTCGCACCGGGTAGCTGGCTTGCCGCCTATGGAGGGGTCTGTTACAAACCAATGATGGGAAATCTGGTGGTTCTCGGGATGCAGTGGGGAGACGAGGGCAAAGGGAAAATCGTGGATCTGCTTTGTCCGGCCTTCGATGTGGTGTGCAGATACCAGGGTGGCAATAACGCCGGCCACACCGTCAAGTTCGAGGACCGCCATTTTGCGCTTCACCTGATCCCTTCGGGGATCCTGCGACCCGGTATCCTCTGTGTCCTGGGCAATGGTCTGGTGCTGGACCCCGAGGCGTTTTTTGAGGAATTGAAGCGCCTTTCCGCGGCGGGTATCGATGTGGCCGACAGACTCTTCGTGTCAGACCGGATTCAACTGATTCTGCCGCTCCACGTGGATCGTGACCGCAAGCGGGAGGAAGGTCGCGGCAACAACAAGATCGGTACTACGGGTCGCGGCATCGGCCCGGCCTATGAGGCCAAAGCCGCGCGTGCCGGGCTCCGTGCGGGAGAGTTGGTGGTTCACGTGCCGGGCGAACCTTGGCGGCGCAGCGAAAGGCTGATGAGTCGTCTGACTCGGTTGTCACGCTCGGGCGACCCCGAGCCTCTCGAAGAAATGTCGCACCAGATGCTCGACTGGGCGGAAAAGCTGGCACCCCTGGTGCGAGACACGGGTCTCCTACTCAATACCTGGATGGACGAAGGTAAGACGGTTCTCTTCGAAGGAGCCCAGGGCACCCTCCTCGACGTCGACCACGGGACCTACCCGTATGTCACCAGTTCGAATGCCAGTGCCGGTGGGGCGGCGACCGGTACCGGAGTGCCGCCGTCACGGTTGGGCTCGGTTCTGGGTGTTCTCAAGGCCTACGCGACAAGGGTGGGCGAGGGCCCGTTTGTCGGCGAGCTTCACGATGAGTCCGGGGACTACCTGCGCGAACGGGGACACGAATACGGCACGACCACCGGCCGGCCGAGGCGCTGTGGCTGGCTCGATACGGTGGCGGCAGGGTACGCGAGGCGGATCAACGGCGTCGATTCGATCGCGTTGACCAAGCTCGACATTCTGGACAAGTTCGATGAGATCCCCGTGTGTACCGGTTACCGGATCGGCGGTGAGGTCCGGCGGGAATTCCCCTCCACCGTGGAGGACCTGGAACGCGCCGAGCCCGTCTATGAGGTACTGCCCGGCTGGCGGCGAGAAACCGTGGGGATCCTCGCTTTCGATGACCTGCCACCGGAGGCACGAAACTATGTCGCCTTTGTCGAAGAAGCGGTCGGCGCACCCGTGAGCGTCGTTTCGACCGGGCCCCGCCGCGAGGAGACCCTGTTGCGACGTCAGGCGGGGCTGACGAGTGCCCTCGGCGACAGAATCGATCGTCTAGAGGGGCCGGTCTAGCACGGGCGGCTAGGCGGTGGCCCAGAGGAGACAGCATGCGGATCGCTCTGGTGCAACAACGGGCATCGGCCGACAAGCAGGCCAACCTGGAGAAGGGGCTGGCCGCGGTCGATGCGGCGGCCGCGGCGGGCGCCGAATTGGTCACCTTCGCCGAGCTGGCCTTCGAGCCCTTTTACCCACAAAAACCAGCGACGGCTCTCGATGCCGGCAATGCCGTGGCGGATCTCGCCGAGCCGGTCCCCGGGCCGGTCACCGAGGCGTTCTCGGCCAGGGCAGCCCACCACGGTGTCGTCGTGGTGCTCAACCTTTTCGAACGGGACGGAGATCGGTGTTATGACTGCTCGCCGGTGATCGACGCCGACGGGACGCTTTTGGGCAGCACGCGCATGGTCCACATCACGGATTACCCTTGCTTTCACGAAAAGGCCTACTACACGCCGGGCAACACCGGGGCTCCGGTCTATGAGACCCGGGCCGGCAAGATCGGAGTGGCTATCTGCTACGACCGTCACTATCCGGAATACATGCGGGCGCTGGCGTTGGCCGGGGCCGAGTTGGTGGTCGTACCGCAGGCGGGCGCCGTGGACGAATGGCCCGAAGGGCTTTTCGAGGCCGAACTGCGAGTGGCGGCCTTCCAGAACGGCTACTTCACCGCCCTGTGCAACCGGGTGGGGGAGGAGGAGTGTCTGACCTTTGCCGGGGAATCGTTTGTCTGCGATCCGGCGGGCCGGGTGGTGACGCGAGCCGTTCAGGGCGGGGAAGAGATCCTTTATGCCGATCTCGATCTGTCCGAGGTCGCCGACTCGCACGCGCGAAAGCTCTTCCTGCGGGACCGGCGACCGGAGCTCTATCACGGCTGGCTGAGGGTTCACACCTGAGCCGTTCGGAATCACGCGCACTCAGAGTCGTTCTGGTGGCCGTCCTCGTGCTCCAGCTCGGGCTGGCGCTGGTCCTCGCTCGGTTCTATCTTTCGATGCATCACACACTGCGCAACAACGGCAACTGGACGGTGACGAAGACGACAGTCTCGCGCGGGCTCATGGGTGCCTACTCTTTTCTCTACTCGCTTCAGCCTCTTGCCGCGGGAAATTTGGCACTTTCTGCCTGGCACGGGCATCAGGAGGTGGTCCTGGCAGAAGAGGTCGACCCTTCCGTAGTCGAGTTCGATTTCATCCTCGGGAAGGGTGGCTACCTGTTCTTCGAGTTCAATCGCAAAGACAAGAACTACGACGGTGTCCGAGTCAGCAGAAACCCCTACTT
>JAOTZA010000307.1 GCA_029861655.1 Acidobacteriota bacterium
GATCGGGAAGCAGAGCGGCATTGGTCGTCAGAGCGAGATCCAGGTCGAGCTCCGCCAGCCCCGAGATCAGCTGCGGCAGGTCCCGCCGCAGCAATGGCTCGCCCCCGGTGATACGAACCTTCTTCACCCCCAGGCTCTGGAGAATCCGAACCAGACGACTTATCTCTTCATAGCTCAGAATCTCGGCCCGCGGAAGAAACGCAAAACCCGCCCCAAAGACCTCCCTCGGCATACAGTAGGGGCAACGAAAGTTGCAACGGTCGGTGACCGAGATGCGCAGATCGCGCAAGGGCCGCGACATCCGATCGAGCGGAGGCTTCTTCATCTTGGCGAATTGTATCGCTCACCGCACATCCCCACCGCACATCCACAACCGCCCGCGAACCGTATGGCTCCGGTGAAGGAGTTGATCATGTCCATCGTCCCCTGTTTCCGCCGCCGCGTAACCCGCCATCTCTCTTGGACAGTGCTCCTGGTCGTCGCCTCGGGCACCGCGTCCGCCGAGGACCAGCCACCAGCCGGCGTCGAGCAACTCATCCCGAGGGGACGGATCGCTGCGGTGGTCGAGCCACGCTTTGTGGACGCAGAAAGCGCCGAGATCCCAGACAGCGCCTGGGTGCTGGGTGTTGTGCTGGATGGCGAGGCGCGCGCCTATAGCCTCAATCTTCTCAACAGTCACGAGGTGGTCAACGATCGGATCGGAAAGACTGCATTCGCCGCCGTGTGGTGACCGCTCGCCAATACGGCCGTCGTGTACGACCGCACCTACCACCGGGGAGATACGAAGATGGAGCTCAATTTCGAGGCTTCCGGAGCCTTGATGAAGGCGTCGCTCGTCATGAGGGACCGGGAGACCGACAGCTGGTGGTCGATCATGACCTCACAGGCACTCGCCGGTGAGATGGAAGGTGCTGAACTCGTCGAGCTGCCCTTTGGTGAGAAAACTACCTGGGGCGCCTGGCGGGCGCAGCACCCGGAAACAGAAATCCTCTCCGTCGATGGCCGCGAGCACGAACCCCAAGACAGCTACAGCGACTACTTCGCCTCGGACCGGACCTTCCGGGACCTCGAGATCGGCGACAAGAGACTGCCACCAAAGGAACCTGTCTATGCATTCTGGCTCGACGGCCGGCCGCATGCCGTAGCACAGAAACTTGCCGAAGGCGGTCGCTTCTTCGCTCTCGACAAGGGCGGCAGGGTTTTTCTCTATCGTGAGGAGGGCGCCGCGATCTTTGCGTCGACGCTCGGTTTTCTCGCGCCGGAGGACGGATCCGGACAAGACACAACGTCTTCCGGCTATCTCGAGTACCTACGCGGCTCCGGTGCCCAGCGCCTCCAGGGGTTCGATACCTTCTGGTACAGCTGGGTGGCCATCAACCAAGACACCGAATTGTTGCGCTGAGAACGCTCGAGATTATCGGCGATGGCTCGACCGCTACATCGACGGGGATGAGTAGGAGTTCTGTGGTGGCGGACACCTATTCGGTGAGCTTCTTGTAGATCCTCAAGTTCTGAAACGCGGTCGCGCGCTTGCCCAGTTCTTCGTAGATCCCAGACATATTGAAATATGCGTCGGCGGTGTTCGAGTCCGCATCGACCGCCCTTCGGTAGGCGGAGAGCGCCTCCTCCAGGCGCCCGGCGTCCTGGTAGGCGACCCCGAGATTGAACGCTGCGGTCGCGTCGTGGGGACGCAGGATCAACGCCTGCCGGTAGTGCTCCTCGGCCATCTTGAGCCGACCCTCTTCATGATAGAGCCGCCCCAGGTTGAGATGGGCATCGGCGTGCCCCGGCTCGATCACCAAACACCGACGGTAGGCCTCGGCAGCCTCCGATGGAGCCGACGCCTCTAGTTCGAGACCGAGGTCGCACCAGTCCTCCGCGGTCGGGCTCTCAGAGCTCCCGACCTTCTCGATCATTGCGGGTGCCAGCGCCCCGGCCCTACGCGCCAGCTCGGCGACACGGAAATCGAGCACAAGCTGCCCGGATTCGGGATTCCACGCCTCGCCGTCCTCCCGCACGACGACCTCGCCCCCTTCGGCGGCGATCCGCAACTCTGCAAGCGAACGTCCGCGAGGCAGGCGCTTGGAGAGGGTTGCCAGAGCCTTCCGAATTCGACGCGCCGGGACGCGGTTCTTGACCAGGTCCCGCGCCGTGCGCAACACCACCAGATCCTGAAAACTAAAGCGGTACTCGTCGCGCGGACCGCGGCGGGGCTCGAGAAACCCAGACTTCACGTAGGAGCGCACCTTTTGCTGGGATAACCCAACGAGCCGCGCGACCTCTGCGGTCGAGTACCCGGGGAGAATGGAGGCGCGGGGCACGGCCCTGCTTTACTTCTTGCGGCTGGCTCGCTTGGCGGCCTTCTTCTTCGCCGCCGGCTTGCGCGGCGCGCGCTTGGGCGGCTTGCGGGTTTTGCCGGCTCGCTTGCTCTCGCCGCTCTCGCCGAGGCTCGCTTTCAGAGCTTCCATCAAGTCGATGATCTGAGCCTTGGGCTCCTCTTCCGGAGGTGCCACGATCTCCTCGCCCCGGATCTTCTGTTCGATCATGTCCCAGACCTGTTTGCGCACCTCATCGCTGTATCCGTCGGGCTTGAAGCTCTTCGAGGCGGTCTGCTCGACCAGCTGCATCGCCAGATCCAACTCCTTCTTGTCGATCTCGGCATCGTCGATCGGCACCTCGGAGAAAGCCTTGAGGTCCTCGGGATACCGCAGCTGCTGCATGACCAGCCCCTCTTCGAACGGCCGCAGCAGGACGAGGTAGTTCTTTCCCCGCGCCGCGTACTTCGCCAGCGCCGCACGCTTCGACTTGCGAAGCGTCTGCGACAGCAAGCGATAGGGTTTGGCGCCACCCTTGTCGGGGCCGAGATAGTAGGCCTTCTCGAAGTACACCGGATCGACCTGCTCGAGCGGCACGAATTCCTTGATCTCCACGGCGTTGGTTGGTTCGGGGTCGATCGCCTTGAGCTCCTCCTGCGAAAACAACACGTACTGGCCCTTGGAGAACTCGTAGCCCTTGGTGATCTCGTCGCGCTCGATCAGCCGATCGTCGGTCGGACAGTAGTAGCGGTAACGCACCCGCGAGCCGCACTCCTTGTGAACCATCGAGAAACTGACGCGGTTGGCGCTCTCGGTGGTGGTGTAGAGCTTGATCGGGATGGCAACGAGGCCGAACGAGATGGTGCCGGTGGCAATCGATCGTGGTGGCATAGTGGGCGGATAGTAGCACAGGGGTCGCTAAACGACCGTGAACAAAGGGGTTCGGGGTTTGTCGCGCTGGAGCCGTCCCTTCGCGACCACTTGTGCGCCCGTCGCAGAGAAGCCTTCCGGCCGACGCCCGCGTGGGACTCCGCTCCCAGGAATTCCCTCGACGGTCCGTTGTTATAGTAGCCAGCCGCCGTCCGGCGGCGTTTCAACAGGAGAGCGAGCGCAATGGGTGAAGAATCGACCGAATCCACCAACAACCATCACCGGGTCGTCATCCTGGGCTCGGGCCCGGCCGGACTGACCGCGGCACTCTATGCAGCCCGCGCCAACCTGGCGCCGCTGGTGCTGGAAGGCAACCAGCCCGGTGGCCAGCTCACCATAACCACCGATGTCGAAAACTACCCCGGCTTCCCCGAGGGTATTCTGGGCCCCGAGTTGATGGACAGGATGCGCGAACAGGTGAAGCGTTTTGGCGCCGTCTGCAAGTTCGAAGAGGTGACGGAGGTGGACTTCGGCGAGCGGCCGATGACCGTCACGACACACGACGGCGTCTACCTGGCCGACTCCATCATCATCGCCACCGGAGCCAGCGCTCGATATCTCGGGCTCGACTCCGAGAAGGAGCTGATGGGCTACGGAGTCTCTGCTTGTGCCACTTGCGACGGCTTCTTCTTCAAGGACAAGGAGATCGTAGTGGTCGGAGGTGGCGACTCGGCGATGGAAGAGGCGACG
>JAOTZA010000308.1 GCA_029861655.1 Acidobacteriota bacterium
CCTTGCCGATCCAGACTCCAGAGACGAAGGCGATGAGGAGACAGACCAGCAGAACGACAAAGATCGACATCACCTGCCGATTGGTCAGCGCGATCTCGTAGTAGCTCTGCTCTCGGCCGTCGCTCACGGAGTCTCCTCGGCTGCTAGTCCCTACCCATCAGCGCCTTGAGCATCTCGATCGGCAGCGGAAAAATCACCGTCGAGTTCTTCTCCGAGGCGATCTCGGTCAACGTCTGCAGATACCTCAATTGCAGCGTCGTCGGGTTGCCGCTGATGGTGTCGGCCGCGACGGCGAGCTGCTTCGAGGCCTGCGCCTCACCGTCCGCATGGATGATCTTTGCCCGTTTCTCTCGCTCGGCCTCGGCCTGGCGCGCCATGGCGCGCTGCATCTCCTGCGGCAGATCGACATGTTTGACTTCCACGGCCGAAACCTTGATTCCCCAGGGATCGGTTTGTGAGTCGATGATCGCCTGCAACTCGTCATTCAGCTTTTCTCGCTCGGATAGCAGGTGATCCAGCTCGGCTTGCCCGAGGACCGACCGCAATGTGGTCTGCGCAATCTGACTGGTGGCAAAGAGATAGTTCTCCACTTCGACCACCGCCTTGGCCGGATCGACAACACGAAAGTAAACCACCGCGTTGACCTTGACCGAGACGTTGTCACGGGTGATGACGTCTTGCGACGGCACATCGTGAACGATGGTGCGCAAGGACACCTTCACCATGCGCTCGAACGGCCAGAAAATGAACACCAGCCCCGGTCCCTTGGGTTGTTTGCCCAACCGGCCGAGCCAGAAGGTGACGGCGCGCTCGTACTCGTTGAGGATGTTGATCCACCGCGATATCGCGAACAGCACCAGAAGGACGAGAAAACCAAGACCCCACGTCATAACTGCACCTCTTTCGTAGCCTCGTCGCGTGGTTGCGGCGAGCGAACGCGAAGCGTCATCCCCTCCACCGAGACCACTTCGATTTCATCCCCCGCTTCCAGGGGTATCTCGGCAATCGCGTGCCATAACTCGCCATGCACGAACACCTTGCCCTTGGGCGTCAAAGCGGAGCGAGCCACGCCACGCTCGTGAACCAAACCCTCCGAACCCGTCCTCACCTGCGTCTTGTGGGCGCGTATAGCCATGGTGAGGAGAAAGCCAACGGTCACGACACAAAACAAGACCGCCGCCCCGATCACATCAAGACCCACCTTGAGAGCGGGATCGGCGCTCCTGAAGAGCATCAGAGAACCGATAACCAACGAGATCAACCCACCGACAGTAAGCAGACCATAGCTTACGACCTTCACCTCCGCGATAAAGAAGATCAGCGCCAGGAAAATCAGGGCGATCCCCGCATAGTTGACGGGCAGGACCGACAGCGCAAAGAAAGCCAGGATGAGGCATATCGCGCCGATGACACCGGGGAGTATCGCGCCGGGGTTCTGCAACTCAAAATAAAGACCCAAGCCGCCGAGCGTCATCAGGATGTAGGCGATGTTGGGGTGAGCGATGGCGCCCAGAAAGCGCTGAAACGAGGACATTTCGGGGCGTTCGATCAGCGCTCCCTCGGTGCGCAATGTTTCGGTCTCGCCGCCCTCCGGCCTGATCTCACGCCCGTCGAGCTCCGCAAGAAGGGCTGCAACATCGGAGACCACGAGGTCGATCAACCCGTTTTCAAGAGCTTCCTCGGCGGTGAACGAGCGACTCTCGACAACCGCCGCCTCGGCGAGTTCGGCGTTGCGGTGGTTTCGCGTCGCCAGCGACCGGATAGTGGCGGCCGCGTCCTGTTCGACCTTCTCTCCCATGGTCCCTTCGATGTCTTCGCCCTGGCCGCCCACAGGGTGTGCCGCCCCGGTGTTGGTACCGGGCGCCATCGCCGCGATATCGGCCGCCATCAAGAGGAAGAAGCCGGCCGACGCCGCCTGTGAGCCGCTCGGACTGACATACACCGCCACTGGAACATCGGCCTCCAGCATGGCGCTGAAGATCTCGCGAGTCGAGATCAGAAGCCCTCCCGGTGTCGAGAGCTCGATCAGGAACAACGACGCCTCGATGCGCTCGGCCTCCTCGAGCGACTCCCGCACAAATTCAGAGACCACTGGATGGATAATCGAATCGACCCGGATGTGAACAACCGGCCCGGCGCTCTTCTGTCCCTCGGCCTCCGGCTCTTCGTTTGAGCCCTGGGCGAGGCTTCCCAGCGCCAGCCCCAGAGAGATCACGGCGAGCACACCCAGGACTCTCGCCAGCCGCAGCATGCGCTCGGCCTGGCGGGTGCGATGAGGCTTTCTTCTCACCGGTTCAGTATAGCCTTCTCAGGTGATCTCCACATCCATCCCCACGAGAGGTAGCGGGGCTCCAAATGGATGTCGGTTACTGGACGAGAGATGAGAATCGACCGTCAGTCGCCGTTGAGATATCCCAGGGCTTTGAGTTGCTCAATCGTCTCGGCATCGAGTGTTTGCTCCGCATCTCGAGCGGCACCCGACCCTGCTAGACGACGATTGAAGAACATCTGTCGCAACAACTCCTGCCGCATGTAGAGCGCGACGGTCGAGTGCTCAGGCGCGAGATCCACTTGCTCTCGGGGGTCGGTATCGATCCGGTACAACTGTGTCACCTCGGTGATCGGAGCGTAGTGCAGTTTCCATTCGAGGCACTCGATCATCATTCGAGGATCCGCCAGTTCACGTTTGCGGGCCCCACTGGTGATGGCGTAATGACAGCGCTCGGGCGTGGCGTCATCAAAAACCATCGGTAGAACGCTTCGGCCCTGAAACCCTCTACCAGCGGTTTCGAGAGCCAGACCGTCGACCAAGGTCGGCACCAGATCGACCAAGCCACTCGCCTGGGCGATCACGCGAGCGGCCCCCTCGATGGAGGCGGGCCACTTGAAGACCAGCGGTATCTGTATGAATTCCTGGTGTAGCAAGTTGGTATGCAGAAAAATGCCGTGTTCCAAGAACGCCTCGCCATGATCGGACAAAACGCCGATCAAGGCTTCTTCATAGCGGTCCCTGTCGCGCAAACTCTGAATGATCCTTCCGACCAACGAGTCTGCAAAGGCGACGTTTTCCAGATAACTCTCCCGGATGTAGCGGCGGTCATCGGCGTCCAGGGCGGCTGGATCCAGGACGTATGGAAACTGGTTGAGAAAAATCGGTTCGAGCTCAACGCTGCCCCGATACCAGCCGGTCAAGCTTCCTCGAAACGGCAGCGGTGGTTCGTAGGGCGCATGTGGCGGCAAGAGATGAACAAACGCAAACGTCGGTCGGTGGTCGAAGAAGAGATCCTCTGCGTCCGGCAGAGCCGCGAGGTCTTCCGGACCCGGAAGCTCCACCTGCTCGAAGCCCCTCACCAGGCTTGGCCAGCGCTTGTATAACGGGTGCTGCGACCACAGCACCGTGCGGTATCCAACACCGGCAAGTAGCTCGGCCAAGGTCGGCGTCTCGATCGGCAAGGCGTCTCCCCAATGTTCGACCCCGAGCGCATCCGGATAGAGCCCGGTGAGAACGGAGGGCACGGACTGCGCGGTCCACGACGATGGCGCGAGAGCTCGCCCGAAGCGAGTGCCGTCGGCCGCCAACGAGTCGATCACAGGTGTGGTGAGCAGGCCACCGTAGGAAGAAAAAGCATCGAACCGCGCAGCGTCGAGTAGCACCAAAACGACATCTGGGTTTCGACCGTTGCGGCGCAGCCGTCCTGAGCTGGGAGGCGCTTCTGGAGCTATCCGGATCGAGGCCAAGGGATCGGAACCGCGACCCTCGACTCCACGAACCCTGGGCCGGTGCCACATCACCTTCGCCCCAGCCGAGCCCGACACGCCGAGGCGCAGGCGTACGTATTCACCCGCCCACCGAGCCAATTCAACTCGAATGCTTTCACCGTCCCCGAACGCGAGCTGCTGCTGGCTCAGAGTCTGTTC
>JAOTZA010000309.1 GCA_029861655.1 Acidobacteriota bacterium
GCAGGGTCATCGCCATCGACATCCGCAACCCGGCACGCGAGAACTGGCCCGAGGTGATCCCTCAGAGCGACGACACCCTGGTCACGACGAACTTCGTCGGCAACCTCTTTACCCTGCGTTACCTCCAAGATGCCAAGACCGCTGTACGCATCTTCACCGAAGGCGGCGAGTTTGTTCGCGAAGTCGAGTTTCCGGGGATCGGATCCGCCGTCGGATTCGGAGGCGCGCGTGAGGACACCGAGACGTTTTATACCTTCTCGAGTTTCGCCACGCCTCCATCGGTGTATCGCTACGATCTGATCACCGGCAAGAGCCGGCTGATCGACCGCGCCGAAGTCGACATGAGCACCGAAGACTACGAAGTCAAACAGGTGTTCTTCTCGAGCAAGGACGGTACGCGCGTGCCGATGTTCATCACCCACCGGAAGGGCCTCGAACTCGACGGCAACAACCCGACCCTTCTCTATGGTTATGGCGGCTTCAACATCCCGATGGCGCCCAACTTCTCCATCGCTCGGCTCGCTTGGATGGAAATGGGTGGGATCTTCGTGCAGGCGAACCTGCGAGGCGGAGGCGAATACGGCGCCGACTGGCACAAGGACGGCACCAAGCTCCACAAGCAGAATGTCTTTGACGATTTCATCAGCGCCGCTGAATGGCTCATCGCCAACAAGTACACACGCAAGGAGCAGCTGGGGATCCAGGGGGGCTCGAACGGCGGTCTCCTGGTGGGCGCGGCGATGACCCAGAGACCCGACCTTTTTGGAGCCGCGCTACCGCGGGTCGGTGTGATGGACATGCTGCGGTTTCACAAGTTCACCGCCGGTCGATTCTGGGTCGACGACTATGGCTCCGCCGACGACCCGGCGGAGTTCGAGGCGCTGTACGCCTATTCGCCGTATCACAACCTCAAGAAGGGAACCGAGTACCCACCGACCCTGGTCACCACAGCCGACACCGACGATCGCGTGGTTCCCGGTCACAGCTTCAAATTCGCATCCGCGCTGCAGTGGGCCCACAAAGGCGACAACCCGGTCTTGATACGGATCGAGACCCGCGCCGGTCACGGAGCCGGTACGCCGACCAAGAAGAGAATCGAGCAGATTACCGACGAGTGGGCCTTTCTGGCGGCTAACCTCGGTCTGGAGATGCCGCCAAAGACACCGGTGATGCCTCCCAAAGGTGCCGAGTAGTCGAGCTGCTTGCTAGTTCGCGGCTACCGGCTCGTCGGTCGCCGCGACGCCTGCGCCGGCTGCCGAAGCCGCCGCTTCGTCTACCGGCGCCAACCAATGCCGGTAGCGCTCCTCTTGGCCGCGGATGACGCGGAAGAAAAGCTCCTGTAGGCGGCGGGTGACCGGCCCCGGTCTGCCCTCGCCAATCTGACGGTCATCTACTTCCCGTACCGGGGTGAGTTCTGCCGCTGTCCCGGTCAGAAAGACCTCGTCGGCCAGATACACCTCGTCGCGCGCAAAGTACTGCTGCCGCACCTCGAGCCCCTCGTCTATCGCTAGCTGCATGATGGTATCCCGAGTGATGCCTGCCAAGACGCTGGTCAATGGAGGCGTCTCGAGGCGACCGTGACGCACGATGAAGAGGTTCTCGCCGCTGCCTTCGGTCACGTTCCCCTGAGCATCGAGCAGGATCGCCTCGTCATACCCCGAGCCGACGGCCTCTCGCTTGGCAAGAATCGAGTTCAGATAGTTACCGGTGGCTTTGGCCTTCAGAAGGGTGGCGTTGGGCGAGTGGCGGGAGAAGCTCGAAATCTTGCAGCGGATTCCATGGCTCAGCCCTTCCTCACCCAGATACGCGCCCCACGGCCAGCACAGGATCGAAGTGTGAATCGGGTTGCCCTTGGGGTAGAGACCCATCGGGCCGGCGCCCAGAAAAACCAGGTGCCGCAAGTAGCCGCTCTCGAGGCCACATTTCCGTACCAGATCGAGGCTCGCCTCGTGCAACTCCTGGCGACCGTAGAGCATGTCCAACTGGACGATCTTCGCCGAGCCCTCGAGTCGGCGCAGATGAT
Organism: Acidobacteriota bacterium; assembly: GCA_029861655.1. Classification (GTDB taxonomy): domain Bacteria; phylum Acidobacteriota; class Thermoanaerobaculia; order Multivoradales; family JAHEKO01; genus JAOTZA01. The sequence continues at coordinate 2,024 of JAOTZA010000309.1, forward strand.
CTTCCAGCCGAAACACCGCCCGCCCACCGGTGCTCTGGGCGTAGAAGCGGGTACCTTCGAAAACACCCAGACCATAGTGAAGGCTGTGGGCCTTGATGTGAACGTTCGCATCCTCGAGAGGGACCATCTTTCCGTCCAACCAGGCGTAACCTCTCGTGTCATCCATCATCGTCTCCTGCCGCGGTTTTCGAGCGTGGGTTTCAATATGGGCTCATCATTCTACTAGAGCGCCGACTCGCCTGCTGCGTCCACCGTAATGTTGTGGCACTTCCCGGCCGGGGGTAAGCTCGACCGTCGGGAAGAAAGAGAGGAGCCACACTTGAAGCTAGTACGGAGCCGGTCACGGAGGGGTTTTGCGAGAACGCTGACCAGCTGCACGGGGCTTGCTTTGCTCGTCACCATGCTCCTTTCGTCGGTCCTGGAGGGTCAGGAGTGGATAGGTGTCGCAGGCCTCGGCGTCGAGGTCAAGTCCGGCAAGGGGCGCGCTCTCGAGCAGGCGAGGGTGACCCTTCTCTACCACGGAGTATTCGACGAGGAGGCAATTGGTGGGCCCGCACCGCGAACGACCGACGCCAAGGGTCGCGCTTCCTTCTCCAGCCTGGCACTCGGGACGTGGACGCTACGCGTCGAGCATCCCGACCACCTATCCTATGTTGCGACCGTGCAGCTCTCGAGGCGTGAAAAGCCGCAAGCTACGAGCTCGTTTTTGGAAGCCAGCGGCCGCGGCAGGAAACCGATTCGGGTCAAGCTTCTCAAGAGCCAGGGACCCGAACTCGGGACTGCCTTGCGGGTCGAGCAGAAAACCATCCCGCCATCACCGGTCGAGCCCCCGGAGGCCCCCACCCAAGCTCCTGTGGACGTGCCGGTTGAGGCACCTGTGGAGGCACCAACTGAGGCGCGCATGGAACCGTCGGCTCAGGCGCCGATGGAAGCTCCAGCTCAGGCGCCGGTGGAAACGTCGGCTCAAGCGCCGATGGAAGCTCCAGCTCAGGCTCCGGCGGAGGCACCTATGGAAGCCCCCGCTGAGGCGCCAATGGAAGCTCCAGCTCAGGCGCCGGTGGAGGCTCCGTCGGAGGCACCTATGGAAGCCACCGCTGAGGCGCCAACGGAAGCTCCCACTCGGGCATCGACGGAAACTGCGAGAGAGGAGTCGACGCCCATCGAGCCCGAGGCCACCCGGACCGAGCCAAAGCTCTCTCCACCGGCCCCGCGACCAACGGCGCCGATTCGATCAACGAAGCCTCAACAACCACCGAGCCCGGAGCGACCGGCTCGAAAGGTCGATGCCGAGCCACCGCTGCCGACCCAGCCGGGTCCACCGGCGGCAGTGGCGCTTCCGCCAGCTCCGGAACCCGAGCCTCCCAAGGCTCTCGAGCCGCCCTCAGCGAAACCCGAACCTGAGCCCTCCAGAGAGCCGGCCGGAGAAGCAGTCGAGTCATCTCAGGATCCCGGAGCGCTGCCGAGTCTTCTCCCGAGTCTTCTCCCAAAGACGCCGGAAGGTGCAATCACTTCCTACCGGGCGCGGACCTGTCTGGAGTGCAAACCTGGAGAGTGGGGTGTCTCTTCGACGGTCGTCGCATCGGCAACACTTGGTGACGGGTGCCCATTGGACGCGCTCGAGCGCGCCGAGTCCTCGGTGGAGGTCCTGGCTCGGCACTTCGGGACCGGTTTGCGCGATTTTGCGGGGCCGCTGCTCCGTCACCCCCAAGACTCCTCGCTAGGAGGCTTGCCCGAGACGGAAAGGGCAAACCTGGAGGGTTCGATCGGCGCGTTCCTGCGACCGGATTCATCCTGCCGTTTGTTGATCCTGGTGTTTCCGGCACGGGTTCGGATTTCAGGCTTTCGCTTCGAGGCTCTCGAAGGCGGACGGGGCGCGGACTGCAACGGGCCA
>JAOTZA010000311.1 GCA_029861655.1 Acidobacteriota bacterium
GAGCGACTCGGGTGTCGCCTCTTCGACGTTTTCGCGCTGCGCCACCGCAAAGACGAGACGGTCCTCTTGCTCCGTAGCGACTTTGATGGCCTTGAGCGTCGATGGGCGTCCGGCCCGGATGGGCACCGGCACACCGGGAAAAAGCACTGTCTGCCGAAGAGGCAGAACGGGAAGCGTCAAGATCTCTGACATTGTCTAACTCCTGTCTGAAGCGGAGCGGCCTTACAAAGAGAAACCCTTGCCGAGGCCTAAAATTCCCCACCCGCGGCCCCCAGGGGCTCGCTGAAAGACCCTAGTGAATCCACGGGTCCCCGGGTTTCCTGCCAGCGCTCTGCCCTTTGGACCCGGCGGCCGAGTCATCCTCGCCCTCGCCGCGTACCACTCGCAGGCCTCGTTTCTGCTTGGCTCTTGCGAGCCGCAACCGGAACCACTTCTCCTGGGCTCGCAACCACAATTGACGCAGTTTGCCCCTTGCAGGGCCGGGCGAGAGCAGTAGATAGGTCGCACCAACCGCCGAACAGATGCCTAGGAAACCGGCCAGGTCATGCGTGGTCAAAAAGCCCAGAAAAGCGAAAACCACTTCGAGCAGGAGAAACCATCTGGCCTGGATCGGCAGCACGAAGAACAAAAGGATGGTGGCCTGGCCGTAGAGAGTGGCGAAAGCCGCCACCAGGATGGTCAGCAACATCCGCTGTCCCTGGAGTAGGCTGAAAGCGACCGTCGAACCACCCCCGGCAGCCCGGTAGAGGAGCTCCACGACGATCGCCGTCACCGCCGCGATCGCCGCGACCCAGATCAGTAGCTTCCAGAAGTTCTTCCTCCCCAGACGGTAATAAATCTCACGACCGAACAGAAACAGGATGAGCAACTCGAGCACGAACCAAATCCCCGGCTGTCCGGCGCCGATAAACGGGTAGGTCACGATCTGCCAGAGAAACCCCTTTGTCCAAACCGCTTCACTCAGCCTGAGCAACTCGGGAACAACTCTCGTTCCGGAGAAAAACTGCAGCGAAAAGGTCGCGAAAACGGTCCCAAGAAGCAGCCAGAGATCACGCGGCACCGGGCCGCTCAACCCCAGCCCACCACCGCCGCTACGACCACCGATACCACCCGCACCTCGGAAACCACCACCAAAGTTCCGCGAGCTAGTCATCGCCTTGGATGTTAACGCGTCACGGGGCGCGTCATGATCTCACGCAGCTGTCGTAAACCCGTCACCGCGTCTGTCCCCAGATCGACCCGTAAAAGACGCCGCCCGCGCTCGACCAGAGCCTCCCCATCGCCCTCTGCCTGGGCCGCGATCAATCGAGAGAACGTGAAGTCGGTCTCGGCCACCGGGACATCCTCCGCCGGCCGGTCGATGAGTTGAAGAAAGACGCCTCGCTTGGGGCCACCTTTGTGCAACTGTCCTGTCGAGTGAAGAAACCGCGGACCGTAGCCGGCGCACACGGCGAGCCGGGTATGGTCGCGTAGCGCCCCCTGAAGCAGCCGCAAACCGGTCTCAACCTCTCTCGCGGGATCCAGAAATGCCTGGACGCACAAATAATCCCCGGGCGCAGCGTCGGCCAGCCACGCGCGCAGCCGCTCTTCGAAGTTCGATGCCGTCACGGAGGCGGCACCGGTCTCAGAAACCGAACTCGAACGCTCCATCGCTTTTCGCGCGAGCACCTTGGCCAGATCGACATCCGGCTGATCGAAGGGATTGAGTCCGAGGTCCGCCGCCGCCAGGGCTACCGCCACTTGCCAGCGATACATCTCCGCTCCCACTTCGTATGGATCAGCGAGCGATCGTTCGACCACCGGATGCCCTCGTCGCCGCGCTTCGTCGAGGAACTCCGACAGCACCTCGTCTGCTCGACCGCCCAGGCGGTGCGCCACAAACACTCGATCGTCTCCGTACGCATCGATCGAACCCAGCGGCTCACGCGTGACCGGTACGACGCCGACCCCCTTCTTGCCGAGGCTCTCGGCCGTCAGCTGCTCCAGCCAATCGGCCAGCGGCTGAATCGCGGGTTCCGCGAGTAGCGTCAGCTTGTCCCGACCGCCTTCCATCGCCTCGACCAGGAGCGAGCCAAGGGCCAGCGCCGGTTCTCGAGAGCCGGCATCGCCTAACTCGCTCGCCACGCGCAGGCTCGTCGCCAACAACGACCGGAGGTCCGCCCCGACGAGCGCCGCCGGCGCCAACCCAAAGACCGACAGCGCACTAAAGCGTCCACCCACGTCGGCCGGCGCCGAAAAAACTCGCCGGAACTGCCTCTCCTTGCCGACGGTCTCGAGCGCCGTCCCTGGATCGGTGATGGCGACAAAGCGCGAACCCTCGCCAAAGGCGGTCCAGAAGGAGCGGAACAACGACAGTGTCTCGACGGTGGTGCCGGATTTGCTCGCCACAACCACGAGTGTCTTGCCCGGATCGAGGCTCGCCAGAGCCCGGGCCACCGCCCCTGGATGCGTCGTGTCCAGTGTCACGAGGGCGGGCCAGCCGCCACGTCCGCCAAACAGGCCGCTGAATACCTCAGGCGCCAGACTGGAGCCGCCCATCCCCAAGAGAATCACGTGTTCGATTCCCTCGGACCGGACCTCTTCGGCGAAAACCTCGAGGTCGTCGACAAGCTTTTGCGACGAACCCGGCAGGTTCAGCCAGCCGAGGCGGTCGGGGGTGTCCCCGAGGGGCCACAGCTCACGGTTCTTGCGCTTGAGATCACCCACCCGACCGCTGGAGACCCAACCTGCCAGCCGAGCCTCGACACCAACGGCCAAATCGCCGAGTTGGAAACTCTCGTCCAGGGCACTCACCCGCCGGCTGTGACCGCGGCCTCGAGCGATTGTCGCTTCTCCTCGAGGCTCGCGAGAAGCTGATCGAAAGGATGCGCAAACTTCGCCAGCCCTTCCTCTTGCAACTCCTCGGTCGCCGCCGCCAGATCAACGCCAACCGATTCGAGTCGGGAAAGCGTCCGCCACGCCTCCTCCAAACCAGCGGTTAGCGTCTCAGCCGCTTCACCGTGGTCGCGAAACGCCTCGAGGGTGGCCGGAGGCAGAGTGTTCACCGTCTCGGGTCCGATCAAGTCCTCGACGTACAAGACGTCTCGGTAGTCGGGGTTTTTGGTGGACGTGCTGGCCCACAAGACTCGTTGGGGTCGCGCGCCGCGGGCCCCCAGCAGAGCGAAGGACTCGCCCTCGAAGATCTCACGATAGCGAGCGTACGTCAGCTTCGAATTGGCAATTGCCACTCGGCCGCGCAAGCCCGATGCCTCCGCCGTGCCGATCTCTCCGAGTCTCCGATCGATCAGGCTGTCCACCCGGCTGACAAAAAATGAGGCCACCGACGCCGCTCGCTCCGGATGCGCGCTCCGCTCGACCCCACGCAAGTAGGCGGCGGCCACATCCTCGTAGTGGCGCAGCGAGAACATCAACGTGATGTTGACGTGGATGCCGCTTGCAAGTAGTTCTTCGGTCGCCGGGATCCCCTCGACGGTCGCCGGTACCTTGATCATCAAATTGGGTCGGTTCACGCTTTGCCAGAAGCGGCGAGCCTCCTCTAGAGTGCCTTCCGTGTCGCGAGCCAGATGGGGCGAGACCTCCAGGCTGACGAAGCCGTCGGCGCCCTTGGTCCTGTCGAAGACAGGTGCCAGCACATCCGCCGCCTTGCGAATGTCGGAGAAGGCCAGCCGCTCGTAGATTTCGAGCGTCGAAAGATTGGGCTCGTCCGCCAGCAATCCTTGGATCTCGTCGTCGTAGAGATTTGTTTCTCCGATTGCCTTGTTGAAGATCGCCGGATTGCTGGTGACTCCCGTAATCCCATCCTCTTGCACCATCGCTTCGAGACCGCCGTCCTCCAGCATGTCGCGGCGGATGTAGTCCAGCCAGATCGCCTGGCCCTTTTCGGTCAGTGCCTGTAAACGGCTCAC
>JAOTZA010000047.1 GCA_029861655.1 Acidobacteriota bacterium
GTGTTCCTGTTCGTCGAGCTCGAGAGGTTGCTCGTCGAGGCTGTCCTCGATCCTCTTCGAGAAATTCTCGAGCATCTTCTTGCTCAGCAGGCCGCCAATCGGCTCGGTCAGCGGTGTCGGACCGCTCGCAGGAGGCCGCATCAACCCAACCGCCAGAAGACGGCAGAGCTTCTCGAGCGCGCTCTGGCGGTCCAGACCGATCTGTCGCAGTAGGTCCTTGACCGATACCGGCTGCTCCAGACGAGACAGAAAAAACGCCTCGTGAGGATCGAGCTCGGCCACCGAGCTCTCGTCAGCGGTGGCAGCCGTAAAAAGGGTCTCTTCCCCCCCCAGCGCGCGCAGCAGCTCGAACTCGTTGCGGCCATGGACAGACGAGTGCATCACGAGCTCCGCCGTAGGAAGCGGTCCATGAAGATCGGCGGCGATCCCTCCGGGCCCGTCCTCCAGGCGATAGTCCCCGTCGGACCATCGACCCAGGGCCGCCGCGGCCAGGTCGACCCACGAGAATCCACCGGGCTCCCCGTCCTTCGAGTCGCTACCGCTCAAGGCGTGGTACGCCGAGACCAACCGGTGCTCACCGGGAAGATAGAGCTCGCCGCTGACAAACGACCAGCGCTCGGCCGTCTTCCCCTCTCGGAGGTTGAGAACGCCCGTACGACGTTCGCGAAAGATACGCGCGACAACGGATGCCGCGGACTCTTCGGACAGTTTTCCAGAAAGCTGAGACATCACACTCGCGAGTCGCTCATTGTATCCGATGGCGGCGGAGTCACCCGAGCGGCGGCGTCCGCTCGTGCCTCCTCGAGAGCCTCATACAAGCGAGCTCCCACGAGCCGTCCCACCACAGCCTGAATCTCCTCTTCCCCGGCCTCGAGAATACGATCGAGACTGCCGAAGCGTCAAGAGCTGGCGCCGTCGCTTGGGTCCGATACCAGCGACATCGTCGAGTCGGCTGTGCAGGGTCTTTCGTTTTCGCCGGCGGCGATGGCGGTCACGAGCAAAACGATGCGCTTCGTCGCGAACCCTCTGCAGGAGCTGCAAACCCGGGTCGGCTCGGGGCAGCCGCAGTGGCTCCGGATTGCCCACGAGATAGACCTCCTCCTCTCTCTTCGCCAAACCGGCAACCGGCGTTTCCTCCACACCCAGGTTGGCTAGTGCTTCCAACGCTGCGTTGAGTTGCCCGCGCCCGCCGTCGATGAGGATTAAGTCCGGCATCTCGCCCACCTCTTCGAGTCGCCGCCGGTAACGGCGTTCGACCGCCTGACGAATCGCCGCGAAATCGTCCGGGCCGCTCAGGCCTCGAATGTTGAAGGATCGATACTCGCTCTTCCGCATCTTGCCGTGCTCGAAGACCACTAGTCCGGCGACGTTCTGGTCACCTTGGAAATTGGATATGTCGAAGCCCTCGATTCGGCGAGGCGGATCCACCAGACCCAGATGATCGCACAGCGCCTGGAGCGCCTCCGGCTCGCCGCCGCTTGTACGAAATCGCCTCTTGTGCGCCAGTTCCGCGTTGCGGCCGGCGAGCGCCAGCCTCTGCGCCTTTGGCCCGCGAGCCGGCATCCGGATGTAGACCCGCTCACCCTTGCGTTCGGAGAGCCAACCGGCAAGGGCCTCGGCACCTTCGACGGCAAAGGGGAGATGAATCTCCTTGGGGATAAAGGTCGTTCGATCGTAGACCTGCGGCAGCAGCTCGGAGAGCAGGCGCTCACCCGTCAGCTCTTGGCTCTCCTCCCAGAAAAGCTCCCGCCGATCCAGCACCTGCCCGGCTCTCATGACCAGAACCAGCACCGCCGCCGTCGACTCGTGGACGGCCACGCCGTAGATGTCGACATCCTCGCCACGCATCGAAGAAAGCTTGCGGCGCTGCGTGATGGTCTGGATCTCGTCGATCAGGTCGCGCAGACGAGCCGCCTCCTCGTATCGCTGGCCGTCCGCTGCGACCGCCATCTCACGTCTGAACCTCGCCAGGACATCGCGAGTTCGTCCTTGCAACAAAAGCCTGGCGTCATCGACCGCCTTACTGTAGGTCCGCGTGTCGGTCAACCCATCCACGCAAGGGCCCAGGCAGCGGCGCATGTCGTAGTAGAGACAGGGCCGCGGCAATGAACCATCGATGGAAATGGTGCAAACCCGAACACCAAAGAGGCGCTGTACGAGCTTGATCGCCTTGCGCGCCAGACCAGCTGGGAGATAGGGACCAAAATACTCCGCGCCGTCATTACGGATGCGGCGGGTGAATGCCAACCGAGGGCTCGCGTCCGCCATGGTCAGCTTGAGATACGGATAAGTCTTGTCGTCCCGCAGCAGGATGTTGAACCGGGGCTTGTGTTTTTTGATCCAGTTGTTCTCCAACAACAAAGCCTCCGCCTCGCTGTCAGTGGAGAGAAAGTCGAGCGCGCGCGCCTCGTTGAGCATGACCTCGAGGCGCCTCTCCTGACCCCCGGATAGATAGGTCGCCACTCGCTTGCGCAGGGAGATGGCTTTGCCGACATAGAGTGGCTTGCCCATCCCGTCCTTGAAGACGTAGATCCCCGGACGGTCGGGAAGCTCCCGCGCCACCGCGGCAACGTTCGAGTCCACGGTCATGCGGTGAAGATCTGCGTTTCGCGCAGCTCTCGAAGTTGGTCGCGCAAGACGGCCGCCTGTTCAAATTCGAGCTTCTTGGCGGCCTGGCGCATCTCTTTTTCGAGCCGCTTGATCGTATCGTTGAGCGACTCGCCCTCGCGGACATCGAGACGGCTCGGGGCTTCGGCGCTGTAATAGTCCAAGTTACTCATCAGCACGAGGGGGTTGTGGATGTCTTTTAGCACTGTCTTGGGTTCGATTCCGTGCTCGAGGTTGTAGTCCCGCTGACGCATCCTGCGCCGCTCGGTCTCGTCGAGAGCCCGCCGCATCGAATGTGTGACTTTGTCGGCGTAGAAGATCACCAAGCCGTTGAGATTCCGGGCGGCACGCCCCGCGGTCTGGACCAGGGAGGTCTCGCTCCGTAGAAAGCCCTCCTTGTCGGCGTCCAGAATCGCCACCAGTGCCACCTCGGGCAGATCCAGGCCTTCCCTCAAGAGGTTGATTCCCACCAAGACGTCGAACTCACCGCGTCTGAGAGCCGTGATGATTTCCACCCTCTCGAGAGTCTCGACGTCGCTGTGGAGATAGCGCACTCGAACATCCAGTTCGGTCAGGTATTGGGTCAACTCCTCAGCCATCCGTTTGGTCAGCGTCGTCACCAGGACCCGCTCGCCCCTTTCAACGACCCGCCGGATCTCACCCAGAAGGTCGTCTACCTGCCCCTGAGCCGGCCTCACCTCGATCGGCGGATCCAGCAAGCCGGTCGGGCGAACAACCTGCTCGGCGACCACGCCGCCAACCCGCTCAAGCTCCCAGGGACCGGGTGTGGCTGAGATAAAGAGCCTGTGCTTGAGCCGCGTTTCGAATTCGTCGAACGTGAGGGGCCGGTTATCGAGCGCGCTCGGTAGACGAAAACCATGCTCGACCAGGGTCTCCTTCCTCGAGCGGTCGCCGTGATACATACCGCGGACCTGCGGAATCGTCTGGTGGCTCTCATCGACGATCAGAAGCGTGTCCTCGGCCAGGTAGTCCAACAGGGTCGGCGGCGGCTCACCGGGTGCGCGGCCCGAAAGGTGCCGAGAGTAGTTCTCGATTCCGTGGCAGTAGCCGACTTCGCGGAGCATCTCGAGATCAAACCGAGTCCGTTGTTCGAGCCTCTGCCTTTCGAGAAGAAGGCCGCCGACTTCCAACTCCGCAAGGCGGTCGGGCAGTTCCTTCTTGATGCCATCGATCGCCGTCAACAATCTCTCTCTAGGAGTCACATAGTGTGTTCGGGGGTAGACCGCGAACTTGTCGATCTTCTCGATCACGTCGCCGCGCAACACATCGAACCTTGAGATCTGCTCGATCTCGTCTCCGAAGTACTCGATTCGCACACCCTTTTCCTCGTAGATCGGGAAGATCTCGAGCACATCACCTCGGGCTCGGAAAGCTCCCGGGAAAAGGTCGAGCGAGGTGCGCTCATACTGCATGTCGACGAGTTTCCGAAGCGCCGTCTCCATGCCGCTCTCGTCCCCCTTCTCGAAGAACTGCAACATGCCGTAAAAGGCCTCGGGCGATCCGAGACCGTAGATGCAGGACACCGACGCGACGATCACCACGTCGCGACGTTCGAAGAGCACCTTCGTCGCCCGCAACCGGAGCCGGTCGATCTGTTCGTTGACGCTGGTTTCCTTCTCGATATAAGTATCGCTTTGCGGTACGTAAGCCTCGGGCTGGTAGTAGTCGTAGTAGGAAACGAAATACTCGACCGCGTTGTCCGGGAAGAAGCTGCGAAACTCCTGGAAGAGCTGTGCCGCCAGCGTCTTGTTGTGGGAAAGCACCAGCGTCGGCCGGTTGACGGCTTCGATGATCTTGGCGACGGTGTAGGTCTTGCCAGATCCGGTCACACCCAGCAGGACCTGGTCCCGTACCCCACTTCGGATGCCGGCGACAAGCTGTTCGATGGCCTGCGGCTGGTCGCCCTGGGGGGAGAACGGCGAGGAAAGCCGAAAGCTGCCCATTGGCCTATTCTAGGGGCTTGCTGAAGAACCCTGGTGGGTCGCGTTACGAGCGCCGTGGTCATCGCAGCCAGGCGCCATGAGGATTGGCAGGCTAGATGAGAGCGCTTTTCAGACGGGTCAGCCCGTCGCCGAGGAAGAAACGAAACTGCAGCCCCATTCCCGCCGGCTGATCGAGGGTTTTCGAGGTCAACCGAATCCAGACCACCTCGGCAAAGGCTTCGACGGGGTCACCTTTCAACTCGATCTTCAACCGAACGCTGGTTCCCACCGGCGGCGGATCGACGAGAGCGACAAAGCAGCCCCCGGCCGAGATGTCGCCGATCCGAGCCACGATCTCATCCTGGCCCGCCACCCACACCGCCACCTGGACCTCGAGGGTCGTGCGGGTGTGCTCGCGAAACTCGAATTGCGGCAAGAAAATCTCCTAGCAGCCCATGGCCGAATCTCGACCGGACGCCGTTTATCACGTCTCCCCGATCTCGCTGTGGCGACCAACTTGCAATCACCTTGCCAGTTCGGCCGGGCGGTCTGGTATCTAGCCCAATATCGCCTGCAACGCGACCATCTCGACTTCTACCACGAGCTGCTAGGGAACTACGGTCCGCGACCGTTCGTCGGATTCCTGTGGCCCTTCGGACGACCCACTGTCGCCGATCTCCTCGAGCAGCAGCGTGACCTCCTCGACCTGTTCCGCGCTGAGCTTCCCTCCGCTCGCCTGAACTTCGGCCACCACACGCTGGAGGCTCTGCAAGTCCTCAGGGTCGATGTCGCCGGCCGCCAACGCGGCAGTCGCCGATTCGAAAGCCGCCGCCAGGCGGTCTCGCTCCTCGGTCTCCACCGCGGGCGGCAGCTCCGCCATCACCTGCGCCTTGACCTGGTTCATCGTCCAGCTCATCAGCCTGTTGCTCTGGGTCAACAGGAGGATCATCCCCGCGGCGAGGAGAACGAGCAGAACCAGACAGCCGATGACAACCGGCTTTCCACAACCCGTCAGGTTCGCCGGTCCGGGCTCGAACGGCCGCGAGTCTTCTGTCGGGCGAATCTCTGTTTCTTCAGGCTCCATTCAGACCGCCGTTCTATCACCGCCTCGTCGCGACAGCAACGCCAGCGGCGACCCCGTAGCCGCGGAGGGGATCTCTAAGACCTCTATAATCGGTCCATGAGGCGCCTCCGCAACGACCGCTCAGGCGGCGCAAGGGTGCTGTGGCGGACTCTGCCCATGATCGCCGGTGTGATTCTCGGCGGTCTGCTCGGGGTCGCCTTCGCCGCGATCATCGATGTCCCGCGAATCGACACTCTTGCCGACTTCCGGCCAAGTCTCGTCACCCAGCTCCTCGACGCCAACGGACAGGAGTTCGCAGATTTCGCACGCGAGCGGCGGTTCTTGCTGGCCGAGGACAGAGTACCCGAGGTGCTCCAGCAGGCCATTCTCTCCGGTGAAGACAGCAACTTCTTCAGTCACGGTGGCGTCGACGCTACAGGTGTAGCCCGGTCCCTCCTCAAGAATCTACGTCGAGGTCGGGAAAGCCAGATTGGCGGCTCTACATTGACGATGCAGCTGGCTCGAAAGCTCTATCTCACGCGTGAGAAGACCTGGCGACGAAAGATCGAAGAAGCCTTCTTGACCGTGGAGATCGAGAAGAACTTCAGCAAGCAACAAATCCTGACGCTGTACTGCAACGTCATGTATCTGGGCCACGGGAACTATGGGATGGAGGCGGCAGCGAGAAACTTCTTCGGCAAACCGGCAAGCGAGTTGAAACCCGCAGAAGCCGCGGCGCTGGTCGGAATCCTGCAGCGACCCAGCGACTACAGCCCCTACCGCCGTCCCGATCTGGTGGTTGCTCGCCGGAACTACGTGCTCGGGCGCATGCGTGAGGAGGGGTATCTGACCAACGAGGCACACCAAGTTGCGATCGAAGAGCCGCTGCTGGTCCGGCCGCCGCAGAACGAGACCCAGCTTGCTCCGTACTTCGCCGAAGAGATCCGAAAGAGCCTCGAGGAGCGATACGGGTCAGATGCTCTTCTGGAGAACGGCCTGCAGGTGCGCACAACGCTCGATCCACAGATTCAACAAGCCGCCGAACGTGCCTTACGAGAGGGGCTGATCCGGCTCGACCGGAGGCGAGGTTGGCGAGGACCCGCGAGGCACGTGGATCTCGAAGATCCAGGGGCACAGCTCGAATCGTGGAACTTCCTGCCGCCGGGTGAGATCGAGCTCGGGAAATGGGTCGAAGGTCTGGTCGAGAATGTCGACGGCCGCTCGGCGGAGATCCGGATCGGACCTGCGATCTACGAACTCGACGCCACGGGGATCCGCTGGACTCGCAAGAGCCGCCCCAGGGATGTGCTCCGGGTCGGCGATGTCGCCTGGTTCCGATTCGAATCCACGGGCAAAGACGGCGGCCGTAGCTTGCAGCTGCTTCAAGAACCCGAGCTAGAGGGAGCCGTCCTGGTTCTGGAGTCCGCTTCGGGAGCCGTTCGCGCGATGGTTGGAGGCTGGGATTTCGAGCGCAGCAAGTTCAACCGCGCCACCCAGGCACGCCGGCAGGTCGGCTCGGCCATCAAACCGCTGGTCTTTGGCGTAGCGCTGGAGTCCGGTTACACGCTGGCCGACACGTTTTTTGACGCTCCGGCGGGCTTCCCGGGGCCGACGGCGTCGATCGACTACAGCCCACGCAACTATTACCGCGAGTACTACGGCATCACAACCATGCGCCGCGCCCTCGAGCTGTCGATGAATGTCACGTCGGTAAAGGTACTCGATCTGGTGGGGGCCGATCGCGTGGTCGACTTCGCGCACCGGGCGGGGGTCCGCTCGGACATTCAGCCCTACCCGAGCTTGGCCCTAGGCGCCGCCGACCTTTCACCCTTGGAGGTGGCGGCCTCGTACGCTTCCATCGCCAACCACGGCTTGTACGTCGAACCCTATCTCGTGGAGAGCGTGCAAGAGCCAGACGGACACCTACTCGAGTTTCATCGCATGCAGGCCAGCAAGGCCATGGACCCACAGATCGCGTTTCTGCTGACTCGGGCACTCGAAGGCGTGGTCGATCGGGGCACGGCGGCCGCGGCAAAGAATCTGCCTCTCGATCTCGCCGGCAAGACAGGCACAACCGATGATTTCTCGGATGCCTGGTTTGTCGGCTTCACGCCCCGTTTCACCCTCCTCACCTGGGTCGGTCACGACGTCAAACGCCCGATCGGGCGCAACATGACCGGCGCCCAGGCCGCGTTGCCGATCTGGCTCGAAATGGTCGAGACTGGTCTCGCCGAGGGCTGGCTCCAAGAAGGCGAGAGCTTTGTGGCACCGCCGGGAATCGTAGAGCAACCGATCGAGCTTCTGACCGGATTTCTTCCGGCTCCCGGCGCCGAGAGGGTCATCGATGAGGCCTTTGTCGAGGGCACCGAACCGGTGCTGACCTGGGACGAGAGCTGGCAGCGAGTCATGGAGCTGCCTTGGTATCAACAGCGTGCCTTCTACCTGCCCAAGGCCGGTGAGCGAATGCCCGAGGACGTTGAGGATTGGACACCAATCCTCGAGGCCTGGGGGAGAGACTAACTCACACCGGCGGCCGCCTAACGGTTCTGGAGGCCCTCGCCAAGCTGCGCCACCTGCCGACGAACCCGGTCGAGCTTCTGATCCACACGCGCAAAAAGAGCGTCGGTGTGGAGCATCAGATCCTTCATCCCTTCGCGTTTGAACTCCTCGAGTGGCTCGATCCGTTCGACAAGGCTCGCCGCGTCGCGGATGAACTCCTGTTGCACCTCCCTCAGATCCCGCAACAACTCACCTTGCACTTTCTGCAAGTCGGTACCCAGATCGTCGAAGCTTCTACGGAGCTCTTCCAGATGAGTAATCAACACCAAGTTGAACACGCGCTGGCGCTCCCAGTGGTTTGCCTGAGGAGATCGAACGAGCGGTTGTAGAAACCCCTTGATCGCGAGCGTCAGGCGCCCGCGAAGCCCGGGTCGATAACTCTCCAGCGGAAACGGCTTGTCACCATGCCACAGCCAGCGCCAGCCCTCGAGGTCCTGTGTCGGCTCACCAAGGAACTCGTTGATCCGCCGTTCACCGACAGGCTCTTGTTCTGAGTCGCGCTCCACCATGAGTTGTTAGCAGCTCGCCCTATGCCGCCGCAACCCGGAGGGCGACAAGGTTGGGCTGCTTACCTGGTCCTCTCACCACGGAGCTAGCGAGGACGGGCCCAGGCTACTCCTCGGGAAGAACCTGGACGATGATTTCGGCGGTCACCTCGGAATGCAGCTCGATCCGCACGGGATGTTCGCCAAGCGTCTTGATTCCGCCTTCCAAGTCGATTCGTCGGCGATCGACTGAAACGCCTTTCGCCTCGAGAGCTTCTGTGACATCGGTCGCAGTAACCGAGCCGTAAAGCGTCTCGGTCTCCCCGACCCGCTTGCGGATCTCGAGGCTCAATCCGGCGAGCTCGGCCGCAACCGCCGCCGCCGCGTCCCGCTCTTTCTCATGATGGATCTCGATCTTGTGCTTCTGCTGCTCGAAGACCTTGATGTTGCCGGGGGTAGCCTTGAGCGCCAGACCTCTTGGCACCAGATAGTTGCGTGCATAGCCTGGCTTCACCTCGACGATCTCCCCACGGCGGCCCGTGTGCCGCACATCACGCATCAGGATTACTTGCATCGTCTCGGCTCCTACTCGGTGGTAAAGGGCAGCAACGCGATGTGGCGTGCCCTTTTGATCGCCTGCTGCACGATTCTCTGGTGCTTCGCGCAAGTTCCCGAGATTCGTCCCGGAAGGATCTTCGAACGGTCCACAAGAAACTGCTGCAAAAACCTGACGTCCTTGTAGTCGACACTGTCGATCTTGTCGGCGCAGAAACGGCATACCTTGCGGCGGCGGAAAAAGACCTTCTTACCGCGTCGCGGTCCTCCCCCTCCTCGTCCTCGACCCTTCATGACGTGGCCTCCTGCGCGGTCTCGGCGGCCGCTTGAGGCATTCTCTCGCGGTGCCGGAGACGCCCTGAATCCAGGCGTACGGTCAAGTAGCGCATGATCTGGTCGCTTTGTTCCAATCGCCTTTCGAGCTCGGGGAAGGGATTGACTCCCTCCTCGCATTCCACGTTCAAAAGAACATAGTAGGCGTCGGTGACCTTCCGGATCGGCTGGGCCAGCCGCCGTTTACCCCAGCTTTCTTCCTTGACCACCGAAGCGCCGGAACCGGTGATCATTTCTTTGTACTCGTCGGTGATACCCACGACCTCCTCGTCGGATAGGCGAGGGTTCACCAAGAAAACCAACTCGTAATTTGCCATGAGACTGAGTCCTCCCTATGGCCTGATCGGTCCCCTGGTTCCAGGGAACAGAGAGGTTATGCGGTGGCCGCGGCGAGCGCCGCGACCGGCTTCAAGGGGCGTATTGTACGGGTTTCGAGCCAAAAAGCAACGCCGCGACTGCGCGACCCCAGGCGAGTCTCCGCAGGGCACGGCGTGAAGGAGGCAGCCCGGTAAACGCCCGGCTGGAAACGGCGAGCCAGTTGCTCGGCCCAGGCGGAGTCTCCGCAGGGCACGGCGCATGCTACTCGGACTCCGGGTGATCTCGAGGCACGCGCCTCGGTCTCCCTCGCGCCGGTGCGGGACCTGACTCCTGGGGCTCCACAATGCGCTCGGTCAAACGTCCCTGATGGAGTCTCCGCCCAGGACCAAGTAGTGGCTCGCTCGAGCAAAGGGCGTCCCGCAATCTCCCGGCCGGCGCCCTACGCAGCCCCGCGAATGAGCCGGCAGAATCGCTGTGAGCCCGCGAGCGCACGAGGCCCTCGGAAAGTCTGGCCTGGTCCCCGCTGGCGAACAACGAGGCGCAAGCGAACTCGTCCAAGGCTGAATAGCGAGCGCCGTTTCCAGCCGGGCGTTCGACCGGGCTGCCAGCGCGCCGGCACGCGGGTCGCGCGAGCGCAGACTTGGAGGCGTTGCGAGGATCCAGCGTGGCGAGCGAAGGAAAGCCGAGGAAAAGCGATTCGCCGCGCCGCAGCGGCCTTTTTGCGTATTCGGTCCCGTGGCGCCGTCGATGAGCACGACGCGCCTCGGCGCCGCCCCACAATGGAGCGAGGAGACGCACGAATCGCCCGAGGCGAACCTTCGGCGAGTCCGCTGGATCGTAAGAGCCTCGCAGCGAAGCGAGCCGACCCGATTGCCGGCTGCTGATTCCGCTGGGCCCCCGAGGCTCTAGACCAGCAGCGGCGCCAGAACCAGGGCCACAACGGTCATCAACTTGATCAGAATGTTGAGGCTCGGGCCCGCGGTGTCCTTGAAGGGGTCGCCGACCGTATCGCCGACCACCGCCGCCTTGTGAGCGTCCGAGCCCTTGCCGCCGTGAGCTCCACTCTCGATGTATTTCTTCGCGTTGTCCCAGGCGCCACCGGCGTTGGCCATGAAGATCGCCATCAGAACACCGGAAGCGGTAACGCCGGCCAGCAACCCACCTAACGCTGCGGTGTCCCAAAAACCTACGACAACGGGAACCGTCACCGCCAGCAGCCCGGGAAGAAGCATCTCGCGGATTGCCGCGCGGGTCGAAATATCCACACACTTGGCGAACTCCGCTTCCGCCTTGCCCTCCATCAGCCCCGGAATCGTCTTGAACTGGCGGCGGACCTCTTCGATCATCTCGAACGCCGCCCGGCCGACTGCGCTCATCGCCATCGACGAGAAAAGAAACGGCATCATCGCTCCCACAAACAGCCCCCCCATCACCCGCGGCTTCGCCAGATCGATGACTTCGAGACCGACCGAGGTCCGGAAAGCGGCAAACAGGGCCAGAGCGGTCAGGGCCGCCGAACCGATGGCGAAGCCCTTGCCGATAGCGGCCGTGGTGTTCCCCACCGCGTCCAGCTTGTCGGTGCGTGCTCGGACGTCAGAGCCCAACTTGGCCATCTCGGCAATACCGCCGGCGTTGTCGGCAATCGGGCCGTAGGCATCAACCGCCAGCTGGATTCCGGTCGTCGACAGCATGCCAAGAGCGGCGATGGCAATACCGTACAGTCCGGCCTGATCGTGGGCGACCAGGATCGCCGCGACCAGCACCAGGATCGGGAAAGCGGTCGAGCGCATCCCGAGCGCCAGACCCGAGATGATGTTGGTGGCAGAACCCGTGAGCGAGTCCTTCGCGATCATCTGAGCCGGCGCCTTCTCCTCCGACGTGTAGTACTGCGTAATCAAACCGATGGCGACACCGGCGGCAAGACCCGCGACGGTCGCCCAGAAGACCCCGGAGGCGTCGAACTCCTTGCCGCTGATCACAAAGGTGCCCTCGAGGAGCCGGTGGGAGGACAACCAGATCACCGCCAACATCACCGCCGCCGAAGCAAAGGTGCCTGTATCGAGCGCTCTCGCCGGATCACCGCCATCCTTGGTCCGCACCAGGAATGTTCCGCCCAAAGAGACCACAATGCCCGCGGCGGCGAGGATCAGCGGAAGAAGAATCAGCGTGGGTGTGTAGGACTCACCACCGATCCGCGTAGCGTTGACCCCAAGCACCAGCGCGCCGACGATCGAGCCGACGTAGGATTCGAACAGATCGGCCCCCATCCCGGCTACGTCGCCAACATTGTCGCCGACGTTGTCGGCGATCACCGCGGGGTTTCGCGGGTCGTCTTCCGGAATCCCCGCTTCCACCTTGCCCACCAGATCGGCTCCGACATCCGCGGCTTTTGTGTAGATGCCGCCACCGACGCGGGCAAAAAGAGCGATCGAGCTCGCACCGAACGAGAAGCCGGTCAGCACGGTCACGACGCGCCGCAGATCCTCCTGTGGATTGCCGCTCTCGAAGATCTGGCCGTAGAAAAGGTAGAGCGCCGACAGACCCAAGACACCGAGCCCAACGACGCAGAAACCCATCACCGCGCCGCCGGAAAAAGCCACTTTGAGGGCCGCGTTGAGACTGGATCGCGCCGCCGCAGCGGTGCGGACGTTGGCGGCGGTCGCCACCCTCATACCAAAGAAGCCGGCCAGCGCCGAGCAGAACGCGCCGGCGATCAACGAGACCCCGATCAGCGCCGAGCTCTCAGCCATGCCGCTGTTCGCCCAAGCCAGAAGCGCCGCGACGACCACAACAAAAATCGCCAGAACACGGTACTCGCGTCCCAGAAAGGCCATCGCTCCCTCTCGGATGTGCCCCGCGATGGTTTTCATCCTGTCGTCACCCGCATCCTGCCGGCCGATCCACCCACTCTTCATCCAGGCGAAAACGAGAGCCGCAATTCCGCAAACCGGCACCAAATAGACCAAAGTATTGCTGTCCACGTTCTATCTCCCTTGTCGATCGCCCGGCGGTTCGCGCTAGGCGACGTTAAAACGGTTCATCGCTGTATCGACGCCCACACGCCACCAGCACAGACAGGCCTCCGCGGCCCTTGCCGTCATCGTTTTCACGGTCTCGGAATCCCGCGCCGAGAACGGCGACAATACGTATTCGCTGAGGTCGTCGCTCTGTCGTGCCTCGGGTTCCTCCGGCCCCACTCCAACCCGCAGTCGTGAGACGTCTTCGCTGCGCAGGTTGTGAATGATCGACTCCATTCCCCGATGGCCACCGGCCCCCCCCGCGCGACGTATCCTCAGTCTACAATTAGGCAGCGTAACGTCGTCGTAGACCACCAACAGCTTCTCTTCTTCCACTTCCAAGCTCTCTGCGAGACAGCGAGCCGCGTAGCCACTTCGATTCATATAGGTCTGCGGCCAGGCAAGATATAGCCCCGACTCGGCGGCCGCAGCCGCGATCAGCGAGTTGCATTCGATCCGTCGAGGCCCCCCATCGAGCAAATCCGACAGGACATCGAGCACCTTGAATCCCACGTTGTGCCGAGTTTCTCGGTAGCGTTCTCCCGGATTGCCGAGCCCAAGGATCAGCGCGGCCGACTCAGTGTCAGAATCCGCCATCGCACCACTCGGTGGGCCGGATCAGGCGCCTTCCTCTTCCACCTCTTCCTTGCCCTTGCCGATGAGCTCCGGCTCCTCCAGCTCGCTCTCGAGAAGCTCCTCTTCCTCCTCGCCCTCCTCGACTTCGAGACTGGCCGCGACCCGGCTCTGTGCCACCGCCAGGATGACCCGCGAGGGGTCGTCCACGATCTCGACACCTGCCGGGACCTCGATCCCCGAGATCTCGACATGCTGGCCGATATGAAGGTCTGCGACATCCACCTCGAGAGCCGCGGGAATATCCGTCGGCAGACATTCGACCTCGACGGTACGGGTAATGAAGTCGAGCACACCGCCGTCGTTCTTGACCCCTACCGCCTCGCCGACCAGCGACACTTGAACCTGCACACGCACCTTCTGATCGAGCAGCACCCGCTGGAAGTCGATGTGCTGGATCTGACGGCTTACAGACTGGATGTCCAAATGACGAACCATCGCGTGCCGGCTTTCCTTGGTACCCGCCAGCTTGAGCAAGAAGACGGCATTCTCGCCGCCTTGTTTGAGCAGTTTGTGCAAAGCCGAGCGATCCAATTGGATCGGCACGGAGTCCTTACCGCCTCCGTAAACCACCCCCGGCAGGTTTCCGCCGGCGCGTAGACGCCGGTTGGCGTTGGTGCCGGTCGCCTCCCGTTTCTGTACTTCTAAGGTCAACTCATTCATCGGAAACTCCTGCGCTCAAACAAAGAGCGAACTCACCGAACTGTTTTCGTGGATGCTGCGAATTGCGGTCCCCAGTAGCTCAGCTACCGAGAAGGGCCGCAGTTTGTCACATCTAGCGAGCTTTTCGCCCAGCGGCGTCGTGTCCGTCACCAGAATCATCTCGAGCGGTGATGCCATGATCTTCTCGATCGCCGGATCGGAAAGCACGGCGTGCACACCCGCCGCCAGAATCCGCTCCGCACCCTGTTCTTGAAGAGCGGCGACAGTACTGTCGAGCGTCCCGGCG
>JAOTZA010000312.1 GCA_029861655.1 Acidobacteriota bacterium
TTGCCAAGCAGGCCAGCCGCGACGCCGAACGTGCGACGCGCGAGTTGGCCGCTTGGCTCCACCGGCGAGGGTTGGCGGTGGCCCTCGACGAGCGAGTCGGCCGTCGAACGGAAGCGTCACTCGGCGTGACGGTCTTCGACCCGTCCGAGCGCTACGATCTGGCCGTGGTGCTCGGCGGTGACGGGACGTTGCTGTCGGTCGCCAGAGCGCTGTTGCACGGGGTGCCCGTCCTGGGGGTGAACCTCGGAACTCTGGGGTTTCTGACGGAGATCAGCCGCGACGAACTCTATCCAACTCTTGTCGAGGTTCTAGCAGGCAACTTCGATCTCGAAGAGCGCTCCCTGATGAGGGTCGATCTGAGCCCGGCCGATGGGGAGGAGAAGAGCTACCGTGTGTTCAACGACGCGGTCATCGCCAAGAGCGCCTTGTCGCGCATCGTCGAGTTGACGCTGCGTGTGGACGGCCGTCTGGTGACTACCTACCGGTCAGACGGTCTCATCATCTCGACACCGACCGGTTCGACCGCCTACAACCTGTCGGCCGGCGGACCCATCGTCAATCCGCTCCTGCCGGTCACGGTTTTGACTCCGATCTGCCCGCACACGTTCTCGCTGCGACCGATCGTGGTTCCCAACCAGAGTATCGTCGAGGTGACCCTCGAGACCCGCGACGCCGAGGTCTTTCTGACGCTCGATGGGCAGGAGGGGACGAGTCTGGGGTTTCGAGACGCCGTGCGGCTGACCCGAAGTGGCCGGGTGGTGCGTTTGGTGAAGACGAGCGGCCGGACCTTCTACCACAGCCTGCGCGGCAAATTGCGGTGGGGAGATTAATGCCGACGGGCGGTCATGACTTCCCGGACCAAGCGGGATAAACCGCCGCGGCGCCGACCGGGGCGTTTCCGCCGCTGGGTGTTGCGGCCGGCGGTGTGGGCACTGGTGGTGCTGGGCGTCGTGTTCTGGATGGTGTTTCTCTATCTGGGGAGCGCTGGTTTTGCGGAGCGAGTGAGACGGGATGCCGAGAGAAGGCTCGAGGCGGTTCTGGAGCGTGACGTGCGGATCGATTCGCTGAACCTGGAATTGATGCCGCTCATAGTCGAAGTAGAAGGATTCGAGATCGCCGGTAGCGAGCCCGGTCGGGAGTCTGCGGTCAGTCTCGACCACGCCCGGCTGGAAGCACGGGTCGGCTCGCTGCTGAGACCGGGGATCTATCTGGACGAGCTGGTTCTGGAGAGACCACGATTCCGGATGACCTACGACGAGCACGGGCGCCACGACCTGCCGCTTCCAGGACGCCGAGGCGGCAACAGGAGTGGCGGGCCGCCAGTCGATATTGAGATCGGCCAGGTTCAGGTGGTCGGTGGCGAGATAGCCATCGAGCATCGCAGGATCCCGCTGGAGCTCGAGGCGAAGAACTTCGAGGCCCACTTCTCGGGTACGGGAGAGGAATTCGAGCTTCGGGGCTCGGCCGCCGCCGATGAGGTCATGCTGGTGTTGCGTGGCTCAAATCCCTACGTCGGCCGTGTCGCGGTGGACGGCTTGTTACGTAGCCACCGGTTCGACATCGAGAGACTCAACGTTCGCGCGCCGGATCTCGATGCCCGGGCTGAGGGATTCGTACGCTGGCGAGGAGATCGCGAGGCCACGCTCCAGATCGATGCCACGGGTGATTTGCGGCTCTTCGAACGGTTGGGTTACCTCAAGGGTCAGACGGCGGGTGATTTCGAGTTTTCGGGAGCTCTGACGCGCAAGCCCGGCGTCTTGCTGCTCGCGGGCGACGCGGTCTCGCCCAAGGCCATGCTCTTCGGGCGTTTGCTGACGGACCTCAGGGCCAGAGTCGAGGGCGATCGCAACACGATCCGGATCGAAGCCGAGCGCGCCCGCTATGGCGATGGGTCAGTGCGCGGAACAATCCGGCTGGGGCTCGCCGTGGACAGTGGTCGGGTCGATCTCGAGCTCGATCTGGACCGCGTGCCACTGGACCGTTTGCTGGCCGACCAACAAATCCCGATCGAGGGCCTGGGAGGAGCCGTGTCGGGAGCCTTCAACTACCAGTTCGAGGCCAGCGCGGCGCGGGCGGGAAATGGGTGGGCCGACTTGGTGATTTCAGACGAGATCGACCCCGATCCCGGAGACCTGCCGTTTGCCGGCACCGCCCCGCTCGCGATCGGCGACGGCGTGATTCGCTCCGCGGCCCTGCGGGTCGCGTCGGAAGCGCAACAACTTATCGCCACCGGCCTTTACGATCTCCGGTCTTCCTCTGGCAGTTATGACTTCGAGCTCACGAGCGAGAGAATCGAGGAGGTCGCGGCGCTTCTCCCGGTGACCGACGAAGCCGGCCCGGGCTCGGCATGGAGACCTGTCGAGGGTCGGGGCCGTGTGGCCGGCACGCTGACGCTCGACCGGTCGAAGACATCGGTGGCGGCCCGCATCGATCTGGAAGAGTTGTCGGCGCCGGGCTACCGGGCAGACCGGATGCTGGGGACGGTAACGGTCGACGGCTCGGGAGTACGCGATCTCCGACTCGAGCTGGCGCGCCCGGATGCCGCGCTGATCGTGTCAGGAAGCCTGCCTTTCGACGAGACGGGGCCGTCCGGCTCTCTCCAATCGCCACCGCTGGCCCTCGCCCTGGATGCCGCCGGCTGGCCGCTCGACGAGGCCGAGATCTGGCTTCCATTCGAGTTGCCTGTCTCCGGTCTTTACTCTGGATCGCTGGAGTTTGGTGGGGAGATGGTGTCGCCACACGGCCGTCTCCAAGGTCGGTTGACGTCGGTTCGCTTTCGCGATCTCGAGTGTGAAGCGCTCGAACTGGATATGAGTTTCGACGCCGAGCTCGTTACGGTGAAGAGTTCGACGCTGGAGGTCTCGGGTGGCACAGTTGACCTGTTCGGTGAGTTGGATCGAATCGACGGTGATCTGTCGTTCGTGGTCGGTTCCTCGCCGCTTGATCTGCGCGACGGGCAGATCGCCGAGACCCTCGGTGTCGACCTCGCGGGCCGGCTCGAGATCGACGGCAGGATCGGCGGCACCTTCGCCCGGCCCGATGTGGAGGCAAAGCTGGCCTGGGGCGATGTGATGATTGGCGGCATACCGGTGCCACCCGAGGAGCGACCCGAGATGGAGCTCACCTGGAGCGATTCGGAGCTCGTGGCGCGGGGCTCGGTTCTTGGGTTGGTGGATCTGGCGGGTGGCGGCGAGGCGTCGGCTGCCGGCGTCAGTTTGAGTTTTGAGCTCGATCGCGGCCGGCTCGACCGAATGACCCAGCTGGCTAGCCACGAGCTTCTGCGAGAGGTCGGTGGTTCGTTCTCCGGGCGGTTGAGCGTGGCAGGCAGCCCCTCGAATGAGGCCAGCTTGTTAAGTCCGGCCGACTTCACGGCACAGTTGACGCTCGATCGTCTCCTCGCCGAACGCGGAGAACTCAAGCTCACCAATCTCGAGCCGGTCGAGGCCGAGCTGGACGCACGCGAGCTGCGCATCCGATCGTTCTTTCTCGGGGACGTAAAGACCGCGAGCGACCTGTTCATAGGTGGCGTCGTCGGTCTGGGCGAGCCCGGCGCACTCGACCTGGATTTGCAAGCCAGCTTGGCGACGGATTGGCTGGAGCCGATTCTGCGTTCCCAATGGCCGAGCGCGCGGCTTGGCGAAGGTGTTTTCGAGGCGATCGGTTCCGTGAGTGGGGAACCGTCGAGTCCGAAGTTCAATGGTGTCGGTGAGATCAGCGGCGGCCGGATCACGGCGGAGGAGTTGCCGACGTCCCTCGACCAGATCGGCGCCACGTTGCTGTTCTATCCAGAGTTGGTTGTCCTCGAAGACTCGCAGGCGACAGTTGCCGGTGGAAAGCTGCGGGCAGGGGGTTCGATCGACCTGAAGAACCCCAGCAGTGGTGTTCCCTATCGTTT
>JAOTZA010000313.1 GCA_029861655.1 Acidobacteriota bacterium
GCCACCTACAAGGTTTTGATGTCGATGGTTCTCTTTCCGGTCTTTTGGGTCCTGGCCTGCGCTCTCGTGACATGGAAACTCGGCGCGTGGGCTGGGCTGGTTACGATCGTTCTGGCTCCGATTACCGGCTACCTTGCCCTGACTTACGCCGAAACATGGCGCGCGCTACGAGACGAGTCGCGCGCCTACCTGACGCTCAAGGGTCGCCGCGGTGTTGCCGAGGAGCTTAAGAGGCGCCGGCAGGCGGTGTTCGATGAGGTCGACAAGCTCGTGCGGATCTATACCGAGCGCGAGACCTAGTTCAAGGGCTTTTGTCG
This sequence comes from Acidobacteriota bacterium, assembly GCA_029861655.1. Classification (GTDB taxonomy): domain Bacteria; phylum Acidobacteriota; class Thermoanaerobaculia; order Multivoradales; family JAHEKO01; genus JAOTZA01. The sequence continues at coordinate 318 of JAOTZA010000313.1, forward strand.
ATCGCGCTGCAACCACAGCTCGTTTGGGCTCCGCCCTCTGAGTCGGGCGAGGTGGTCTCGCCGCGGTCGGACGACAGTTCGTGGATCTCGCCGATCTCGTAGAGCCGGCCGGAATTCATCCCCCTGCAGGTCTTGGCGGCCTCCCCCCAGCTCCCCTCGGACTCGAGGTTGTCGCTCCAGAAAGGAAACGTCCGGCACTGTGGAGGTCTCGCGTCATAGACCTCGCAGCCTCCGCTGCCAGCGCCGCCAGTACTCCAGAAGATGCAGTCATGGTTGTCTTTCTCGGTCAGCGAATAGCGCCGGCGGACCCGGCGCAGATAGCGGCTGCCGAACTCATCGACGCCGAGCCCGAAATGCTTGGCCAGGCCGCGTGCCGCCGCTCGATCGACCCAGACATAACCCTCGCCTCGGCAGCAGCTGCCACAGCCGTGGCAGTCGAACCGGAGACCCTCCGCATACCAATCGGCAATGGGAGGGTTGGAGTCCTTGTCCATCGGTCGAGAGTACATGGCTGAATCTCTCTAGAAGGGCCTGGTTGACAAAAACTACCAAGGTAGTACTATCTCGGTCGTGGACTGAAACTACCGAGGTCGTATTTCGTACAAGTCAGCAGTGGCAACCGCCGATGGCCGATGGGAGACCGATGAAATGAAAGCCCGCACTCAACTAGGAGACCTTCAACTGGCGATCATGCGAGTCCTCTGGCAAAGAGGTGAGGCCAGCGTCAACGAGGTCCACGGAGCGCTTCTCGACGAGCGAGGCCTGGCGCCCACGACGATTGCGACGATGCTCGGGAAGATGGAAAAGAAGGGCGTCGTCGACCACACGACCGAGGGCCGCAAGTTCATCTACCGGGCGACGGTCAGCGAACACGCGGTTCGGCGCTCGATGGTGGGCGAGCTGACGAGCCGACTTTTTCAGGGCGATTCGGCCGCCCTCGTGAGCCATCTGCTCTCCGAACACGAGATTGACGGTACCGCTCTGGCTGACCTCCAGCGCAGAATCGTGCGAGAAGAGACTGCGCGCCAAGAGAAGGAAGGAAACTGAGATGCTCGAGTGGATCGTTTCCTGGAACCTCACCTATCTTGTCCACAGCACGATCTTCTTGGGTGGCGCATTACTGGTTGCGCGCTTTGTGTCGAGGCGGGCTCCGGCCGTTCTGGACACGGTCTGGAAGACGGCCCTTGTTGGGGGCTTGGTCACCGCGACGCTCCAGGTCGGGTTGTTGCGACCCGGGGGCCTCGAGCCTTTGGGTGGGTCCTGGCGACTGTCGAGCCATCCCGCAACAAGGCCCGTGTCGGAGTATCCGGGGGTCTCGCCGAGCGACGACTCCCTTGCGTCTCCGCCGGCGGTTGTGAGCGGCGAACCTCAACGGATGTCGAGCTTCGAGTCGGCCGCGGTTTCGGCGATCGTGCCGACGGCGTCGGTCGAGCTCGGGCTCCCACCTCGCTCCCTCCTGGCTCCTCTCTTGATTGGCGTTTGGGCCATGGGTGCGGCCGCGTTGCTTGTTGCACTGGGTCTATCCTGGCGCGGACTCCATCGGCGCTTGGCGGATCGTCGCTTCCTCCGCAAAGGTGCTCTGGCTTCTTTCCTCGATCGACTGATCGAGGAGACGCCGCGACCAAGGCCCGCGGGTCTCGCGACCTCGGAGCGAATCGACATCCCGCTCGCCTGGGGCCTGCGACGACGCGAGATCTGTCTACCCGAGAGGTTGGTCAAGGACATGCCTCGCGAGCGTCAGGAACTCGTGCTGGCACACGAGCTCGCGCATCACGAGCGTCGGGATCCGGTGTGGCTGCTCCTGGCCCGTGTCTTGGAGTGCATCTGGTTCTTTCAGCCTCTCAACCGGGTGGCGCGGCGACGACTCCAGGAGATCGCCGAGTATCTTTGTGACGACTGGGCCGTCGAGCAGACCGGTCGACCTGTTTCGCTAGCCCGTTGTCTGACCGAGGTGGCCGAGTGGCGTCTCTCGGCGACCGGTGCCTGGCCCGCGCCGACCCTGGCGGCCGAACGAAGCCGGCTGGCGAGAAGAGTCACAAGACTTCTCGATCGCGCCTACCCTCTGCCCGCGGTGCCGGGACCGAGGTGGCTGAGTGCCGTTTTGTCGGTCGCGTTGATCGGTGTGGCGCTGGTGGCGCCTGGTGTTTCCGCCGCGACCGAGGAAGAGGTGCTGCCTGAGCGATCGACACCGCGGATCGAGAGCACACCGCTGGCCCCACTGGCTCCACTGGCTCCGCTGGCTCCGCCGGCACCAGTCGCTCCGCCAGCACCGGCATCGGCTGAAAAGCCACCACCGGCCCCAACCGCTCCGGGAACGGTGTCGGCTCAGACAACCAAGCGGGCTCCATCAGCACCTCGGGCGCCCATCGTCCTGCTGGCGAAGCAGCGGCCCCTAGCTCCTGAGGCCCCTGAGGCCCCTGAGGTTCAGGAAGCCCCGGAGGCCCCGGAGGCCAATGGCGGCTGGGTGGTCGTCCAAGAGGAGGCGCGCGAACTAGAACATCTCATCGAGATGGAACCGGAGCTCGAGGCGCGAATCGAGGAGCTTTCGGCACGTATCGTCGAGCTCGCCGAGAGAGCGGTTCCTAGCCCCGAGGCACTTGCCAGGATTGAGGAGTTGAGCGAGAGAATCGCTGAACGCGCCGAGCCCGATGCCGCCACGGTCGCTCGTATCGAAGAGCTGGCAAGACGTCTCGAAGCTTCGGGAGGAGATCAGGAGATCGAGAGGATGCTGCGTGCCGAGACCGAAGTGTTGGCCGCGGCCGTGCGGCCGAACGCCGAAGAATTGCGCATCCTGCGCGAGGAGATTCGGACCGAGCTCGAGGTAGCTGGACCGCAGCGGGAAGAGATGCGCCGAGCCCAGAAAGAGCTGCGCCGTGAGTTGCAGGAGCACCAGGCTCAGATACGGGACAGCGTCCGCGCGACGATGGAGCTGCGGCGTGGCGAGCTCGAGCGCCTTCTCAAAGAGACTCTCGAAGAGACTCTCGAAGAAACTCTCGAAGAGACTCGCCAAGAGCTTCGCCGAGAGGGCGAATCACTGGGGCGGCTGAACCGCGAAGAGCTCCGGCGTCTTCGGGAGGACGTACTGGAGACGAACCGGTTCGACCGTGTCGAGATCGATCGTCTGCGCGCCGAAGTCGATCGCTTTGTGGAGGAGGCCCTCGCGATTCGACGGCAGCTGGACTCGAAAGCCGAAGCCGGCGACAGGCAAGAACGCTAGGAGGCTATCTGATCAAGAAGCTCCGCGGCGCCTCCGACATCATGGGTGTACGTATGCCGGTGGGCGGCCCGTTTCTCACCAACGGTGAGATCGCTGGGATCTATGGGTGGATTGAGACCGGGGCGAGGGACAACTAGTTCTAGGTCTGTTCCAGACGAATCTCCTCCACCACGGATCGGATGTCCTCCAGACAGGCCTCGAGCCGCTCTTTATGCGTGCGAAACACGACGACGCAGATACGCAGCGCAAAATGGCCGTCGAGCACCGTACCGGTCAGATAGACACGCTGTCGCGAGTTGATCCGATCCAGAAGGTCCCGGTTGATCCGGTCGTGCGCGCCGTTCTGGAGCCGGCCC
>JAOTZA010000314.1 GCA_029861655.1 Acidobacteriota bacterium
CGATGAGAAGCCGGAGAATGCAAAGCCGGCGGCCGTGAAAAAGAAGACCGTGGCAAAGAAGAAAACGGCCACCAAAAAGAAGACCACTGCAAAAAAGACGGCACTGAAGAAAAAGACCGTAGCCAAGAAAAAGACCGTAGCCAAAAAGAAGACGGTGGCCAAGAAAAAGACCACGGCAAAGAAGAAGACTGCGGCAAAGAAGAAGACCGCGGCAAAGAAGAAGACTGCGGCAAAGAAGAAGACCGCGACCAAGAAGAAGACCGCGACCAAGAAGACCGACTAAGTGGTCGATCTGCGATCCCTCGCCGAGGCGGACCCTGAGGTATCTCGCGCGGTCTCGCGCGAGACACAGCGCCAAAACTCCGGGATCGAGCTGATCGCTTCCGAGAATTTCACCAGTTCGGCCGTTCTCGAGGCCGTGGGTTCCGTTCTCACCAACAAGTACGCCGAAGGCTATCCGGGACGTCGTTACTACGGTGGCTGCGAGTGGGTCGATCACGTCGAGCAACTGGCCATTGAGCGCGCGCGTGCGCTTTTCGGCGCCGAGCACGCCAACGTCCAACCGCACAGCGGCACCCAGGCCAATGCGGCCGTCTACTTCGCCTGCCTACGGCCGGGCGACACCCTCCTCGGGATGGACCTCACAGCCGGCGGGCATCTGACGCACGGGCATCGGCTTTCATACTCCGGCCGCGACTTTGAAGTCGCCTCCTACGGAGTGGAGCGCGACAGCGAGAGGATCGACTACGACGACGTGGCACGAATCGCCCGCGAGAGACGGCCGAAGTTGATCATCTGTGGCGCCTCCGCCTACAGCAGGATCATCGATTTCGAACATTTTCGCTCCATCGCCGACGAGACCGGCGCATTGTTGATGGCCGACATCGCTCATATCGCCGGACTCGTCGCCGTCGGAGTTCACCCTTCTCCGGTGGAACATTGCCACTTCGTGACGACGACGACTCACAAGACGTTGCGCGGACCGCGGGGCGGTTTGATTCTATGCAAGGAAGACTTCGCCAAGAAGATCAACCGGGCGCTCTTTCCAGGGATGCAAGGCGGACCGCTCATGCACGTCATTGCAGCCAAGGCAGTGGCCTTTGGAGAGGCTCTACAACCCACGTTCCGCGAGTATCAGGAACAAATCGTCGTCAACGCCAAGAAACTAGCCGGCGCCCTCACCGCAGAAGGGCTGCGGATCGTTTCGGGCGGAACCGACAACCACGTGTTTCTCGTTGATGTGACCACCCTCGACCTGACCGGCAAGATCGCTGAGGAAGCCCTGGAGCGGGCCGGTCTGACCGCCAACAAAAACACGATCCCGTTCGACCAGAATCCGCCCCTCGTGGCCTCCGGTGTTCGATTCGGAACACCGGCCGTCACCACGCGGGGAATGGGCGAGCCCGAGATGGAGCGCATCGCAGGTTGGATCGCCGAGGTCCTCAGAGCTCCGGCGAGCGACTCGGTCGCAACCCGCGTGCGCGCCGAAGTCGCCTCGCTGTGCGCCGACTTCCCGCTTTATCCCGAACACTAGTCAGAAGTCGAGACGGTTGCGGACGTCGGAACCCCAAAGCGTTCCGACAGAACCCGCCGCAGCTCCCCCACTAGATACAGGGAGCCGCAGACAACCGTGCGTCCATTCCACGACGCGGCTTGGTCCAAGGCATAGTCGAGAGCTCGGCTGGGACTCTCCACTACCGCAAGCTCCACGGCCAAACCCTCGGCCCGATGGAGCACCGACTTCAGCTCCACCGGCGCCCGGGCACGGGTCGATGGGGGGCGGGTCAAAACCACGTGGACAGCGTCCGCCGTCAGAGCCTCGACCATCCCCGTGGAGTTCTTGCCCTCTAGAGCCCCGAAGACCAGCACATAGCTGGAGTAGTGACGGCTCAGGAACCGGGCCAGAACCCTCGCCCCATCCGTGTTGTGAGCGACGTCCAGAAGGACGGAACCGCCCGTTGGCAACTCCACGAGCTCGCACCTGCCGGGCCATCGGCAGGTTGAGGCCCCAGCCTCGACCGCCGATCTGCCAAGCTGGTCGAATCCCTGGTCCGCCAGAATCTCGCAGGCACGAACCGCCAGCTGGATATTCTCTCTCTGGTGCTCGCCGGCAAGTTCCACGCTCAGCCGGTACGGGCCTGCGGGAGCCCGTATCTCGAGGACTTGTCCCCGCAAGCCCTCCTCGACAACGTTCACGTCGTCGGGATCGACCACTTCGAGCGGCGCACCAAGCTGCACAGCGTGGGACCGGATGACCTCCAACGCAACTCCGCCACAGGCCGTCAGAACCGGCCTGCCGGACCTCAAGATGCCTGCTTTCTCACTCGCGATTTCTGCGAGCGTCTCGCCCAGCTGCTGCTGATGATCGAGACCCACGCTGGTCACGATCGAAAGCACCGGATCGCACACATTGGTGGCGTCGAGCCGGCCCCCGAGTCCCACCTCGAGCACCGCAACCTCGGCGTTGTTGCGATCGAACCAGTCGAGTGCCGCCACGCAAAGCGCCTCGAAGTAGCTCGGTGAATGCCCAAGATGACTCCGGCCCACATCGACGGTTCGTTCCAACAGCGCGGCAAGCGCCGCATCGCTGATCAGCCCGCCATTGAAACTCAACCGCTCCAGCGGGCTTTCGAGATGGGGGGACACAAAAAGGCCGCATCGATACCCGGCGGCGCGGATCATCGAGTCGATCAGCGCGGCGGTCGACCCTTTGCCATTGGTCCCAGACACAAGAACCACCGGGTAATTGCACTGCGGGTTACCCAGTTTCGCCAGCAGCTCACGAGTCGTTTCGAGGCCGAGTTTGATTCCGAAACGCTCCAGTTCCGCGAGGATGCGCTCCGAGTCCGGGGCCGGTCCCTCGGCTGCCTGTCCCAAGGTCAGCTCAGGTGACCCAGACACCGCGACACTGTCTCTTTGAGCTCACCTCGAGCCACGACCAGATCCAGGAACCCGTGCTCGAGCAGGAACTCGCTGCGCTGGAATCCTTCGGGCAGACTCTCCCGAATCGTCTGCTCGATAACTCTTGGCCCAGCAAATCCGATGAGCGCCCCAGGCTCTGCGATATTGAGATCGCCCAGCATGGCAAAGGAGGCCGTCACCCCACCTGTCGTCGGGTCGGTGAGAATCGACAGATAGGGCACCCCTGACTCTCGCAGCCTGGCCAGTGCCGAGCTGATCTTTGCCATCTGCATCAACGAGAGAACGCCCTCTTGCATCCTCGCACCGCCAGAGGCACTGACGATCAGAAGAGGTACTCGCCGAGCCAGCGCCCTCTCGGCGGCAAGCGTGATCTTCTCTCCCACAACGGACCCCATCGAGCCACCCATAAAGGAATAAACCAAGACGGCCATTACCACCGGTTTCTCCTCCACATGCCCCTCGATGACAACCACGGCGTCTCGCTCACCGGTTCGTTTCTGACTCTCCTCGAGACGAGCGCGATAGGTTTTGGAGTCCCGGAACTCCAACGGATCATCCGGTTCGATGTCGTTGAACAACTCGCGGGGCGACTGCTCATCGATCAGCAACGCAATCCTCTCGCGGGCACCGATCCGAAAATGATATCCACACTTCGGGCAGATCTGCTGATTGTGCTTGAGCTCTTTGGCGTAGATGATTTCGCGACAGCCGCCGCAGCGCACCCAGAGCCCCTCCGGGACACTGCTCCGACCGCGTTCTTTGACGACCTCCCGCGGCTTCTTGCTCTTCCGAAACCAAGCCAAATCGGCGCCTCCTGACAGCCCTGGTCGCACGACGAAGGGTTGCAGAGCGTACCATGCGACCCCAGCACCATATGAGGCCGACAAGACTCTAGCTGGGGCCGGTCAGCCGCTGGGAGAGTTCTCGGAGTCGACCTCGTCCAGCCGTTGCTGGCGGCGCCG
>JAOTZA010000316.1 GCA_029861655.1 Acidobacteriota bacterium
CGACCATGGTCTGAGTCCAGCCCGGGACCGTTACGTCCAGGACCACTTTGCGATAGATCGCTTCGAAACCCTGCTCGATTGCGAAGAGGCTCGTGAGCAGGCCGAGAACGACGGCAAGTCGCAAGGGCACGAGCGAGAAAGAGCTGACACCGGCCCACATGAGCTTGATCATTCGCCCCAGGCTGTAGCTGGTGTTGCCGGTGTGTCGAGGACGTGCCTCGAACTCCACTTTGCTGCTCGGGAAACCCATCCATTGGACGATGCCACGCAGGAAGAGCCCTTCCTCACGGAAGGCCAGCAGGCCGTCGGCTGCCTGTCGGTCGAGGAGACGAAAATCAGCCATTCCGCTCTCGAGCCGCGAGCCGCTCAGAAACGAGAAGACAGAGTAGAAGAGTCTCGACGTCAGGCGCTTGAATACCGATTCGTCTTGCGAGTGAAGTCGCACCGTGTGAACCACGCGGTTTCCCTTTCGCCACTCCTCTACGAGTTGGGGAACGATCCGGGGCGGGTGCTGCAGGTCGGCGTCCATCGTAACGACGGCTTCGCCGCGAGCCCGAGAAATGCCGGCAAGCAGCGCATACTGATGACCGAAGTTCCTCGACAGGCGCAAACCGCGGACCCTTGGATCGCGCTCACCAAGCTGAAGCACGCGTGACCAGGTCTCATCGCGGCTTCCGTCATCGACAAAGAGAAGCTCCCAGGGCAGACCCAGGTCGTCGAGGATCGGTGCCAGCTCGTCGAACAGCGGAACCAGATTCTCTTCTTCATCCAGAGCCGGCACGACGATCGAAAGCACCGGGCCGGGTGAGGTTGATGGTCTGTCGTCGATCACTTCGAGTGACCCGCCCCCTGGTGTTTCGGGGTCGGCCCTTTCTTGCGCCTGCGCGCCGCTTTCATCTCACCGAGCGCCCTCGATTGTACCGTCAGCAGACCGGTGAGTCGAAGAGCCGTTAGGTGGTCAGAGGGAATCCATCTCCTCCAGCCGCTCGCCGGCATAGCCCGCCCACTCGGTTTGTGGAAAACGACGCCGGAGGTCTTGCCAGACGGCGATTGCCCCCTCTGGGTTTCCCGATCGTTGCCGACAAAGACCGATGTGGTAGAGGTCTTCGGCGACATTTGGCGACTCGGGGAAGGTCTCGATCAACGCAAGAAACCTGGCTTCCGCCTCTTCCCAGCGTTCCATCTTGAAGTAGGAGATGGCTTCGAAGTAGCGGGAGTGAATCGCGGTCATCGAAAGTGGTGCCAGACCATGTGCCGTTTCGAAGAAGCGAGCGGCTTCCTCGAACCGTCCTGAATTAAAGAGCTCTTGCCCCTCGCGATACGTGGCGTCGGCATCCGGCGCCTTGGCGGTGACGGCGAAGGCCACGAGGAGAAAGCAGACCAGACCCACACCGCTCCACAAGACCCTGGATCTTGTTCTGAGCTGCCACTGCCCAACACGGTGCCGGAACTCGGCAACTGGCGACAAAGGCCTCGCGGAAACGAGGGTCTCGGCTGCGCTCTTGCTCTTCTCGCGAAGACTTCGTGCGAGCGGAAAGCTCGAGAGCAAGAGAATTCCGCACCCCAAGGCGGTGGCCAGGCGGCCGAGTGTCACCACCGGTCCACCACCGAAGGCGAGCTCCACTTTCTCGCTTCGAGGGAAGACGAGCATGAAACTGGGGCCCGCGAGCCAAACGCGCTCACCCGTCAAGGCTCGCCATCGCGGGTGGTACGAGACTCGGATGAGCACCGGGTGACCGGGGCGTGTTCCGGTCAGTGTGATTCGGTCGATATCGATGGTTTCGTGGAGCTCTGAAGAGGCGGGCAGATTCTCTCGGGGCAGCACGGCGGGCAGCTCCTCGAACTCCGCGGCGAAAAGACGGCGCTCGTCCTCTGATACGCGGGTGGAGAAAACCGGCACGGGATCTTCCCGGGAGGCATACTTGAACCATCGATAGGCGGCCGCTTTCCAGTCCGGTGTCGTGATCAAAGTCGGCGCCCAGGTCAGAGGCACCGCGTATCTCCCATCGCTGTCTCTGACGCGGTGGATCTCATAGGCTCCAAACGAGGCTTCGCGTACCAACCCGGCCTCCTCCGCGGCCGCCTGCTTTGCTTCACTGCTTTTCAGAATCAGTTGTGAGACGTTGAACATCGCCAGGTGTTCCAATCCACGCCGCAGGTCGAGATGGGAACAGCCCCAGTCCGGGAAGGGGCACGAAATGAGCTTCGAGATCTCGGACTGGATGTAGAAGATGAACGGTGCGGTTGTTGACGCTTGCATGTAGACACCTTCGAGCGTCGACCGACCGGAGAACAGCGGCAGATTTTCGAAGGTGCGCACGGTACCGAAAGCGTCGTGGTCCGGCGAGTGTTCATAGGCGACCCTGGGGTACCGAAAATCGCCCTCTAGGTGCCGGTTGATCTTTTCGAGAGTCGGCCACGAGGCTTTGCTCTCGAAACCCGAGTAGTTCCATTCGATCCAACCGGGGATGAAGGTGGTGCGCGACTGGACAAAAGGGATGACCGCCAGAATCGCGATGACCGGCCAAACTTCGGGGGCCGGGAGCCGTGAGAGGAATTGCGCCAGGCCCGCCGCGGCCAGCAGACAGACCACGACCTGCAAAAAAGGCATAAACCGGATATCCACAACGTGAAACGAATGAGCCGTCAGGTAGAAGAAGAAACTGAGACCAACGGCGCCCCAGAGCGCGCCAAGAACCCTGGGGAAGGATTGTTTGCCCCGGATGGCGAGGATGGCCTGCGCCAGGGTGGTCAAGATAGCAATGGCGGCCGCCGGCCACAGGATCGAAGGCAGGATGTCTTGCCAAGATTCGAGGTGCCAAACCGGATTGAAGGCGGTGGTCCAGGGCGTGTAACGCAACAACGGGAAGAGCCAGAAAGCCATGATCAGAATCGCCAATCCGTGAATGGCGACGAGGGCGCCGAAGCGGCGCCACCAGCCTCGCGTAGAAACGAGCTCCAAGAGCGAGACGATCCCCGCCCATAGCAGGGCGTAGCCGTGAGCAAAGCCGATGATCGCGATGAGCACACCATTCGCGACATGGCCGCGTTGGTTCCTGATCGTCCAACGCAGCGCTCCCAGGAACAGGATGGCAAGGGCAAATCCCAGGGAGAAGCTGAATTCACCCGCGAGAGTCGAAGGAATGTTCCCGCCCCACATGGAGTTTGCCTCCATAAACAGGAAGCACAGGGATGCGACGGCACCGAGGGCTGGGCCCGGAAACGGTGAGCCCATCAGTCGCAATCCAAGGTACGCGCAGACCGGTAGCAACAAAGTTCCCAGGACGGTCACCAGCTTGAAGGCGACGGTCAGCGGTACCACGAACGACAGTGCCGCCATCAACACAAACGGCAAAGGGAAATAGAACTGGAGAAAAGCAAATCCTGCGTAGTTGCCGAGGCACCAACCCAGAAGCTGGCCGCGCGGCAAGAGCACGTTACGCAAATAGGCTGCCGTGTAGTAATGAGATGCCATGTCCCCGCCGCTCGTTGTCGTGGGGGAGAAGAGAAGGGAGGAGGGGAAAAAAGACGCCACAAAGCCGACTGACGCAAGCACCACGCCGGCGTCCACGATGTCGCGGGCTCTGTTGTGGGGAGGATTGCTCGAGCTCGTGTCGTTTTTCCCTAGAGGTCCGGGCCTGGAAGAGCGATGTCGGTGCACCACGAAACCGAGCCAGCCGAGCGCAAGCAGCCCGGCGGCGATCCACATCAGGCCACGGCGGTCCATGAGAGTGGGAGACTCTTCGAGAATCTCGACGGTCGTAGAGCGCACCAAGGTCTGGTGGATCCCCCCTATTTCATATTCGACCGTGAGGAAAACGGCCACACGGTCCCCGGAGGCCGCTGAGTGGTTGTCAAGGGGAGGGCGAGCGCCT
>JAOTZA010000315.1 GCA_029861655.1 Acidobacteriota bacterium
AGAGACTTACGTGGAATCGGGTGGAGCGGTGAGTTCATAGGCCGGCGACACGCCGCTCTCTCGGAGGACATCGGGAACGGGCATAAATTCGGCTCGCGCGACCGATTTTTTCCACCGCGACAACCGCGGTCCGCCGCTTTTTGCGCATAATGCGGTGACAGGCTACTCATTTCTCTCAAGCGCCACTCGGCTCGCTGAGGTCAAGTGGCCGAGCTAGAGTCCCCGCTGTGCCGGTGATCAAGCTCGCGGAGCGCGCGTCAGCCTTGAAGGCGTACAGCAGCTGGAAGAGTACGACTAGACTCTTCTCGATCGGATCGTCGCGAGACCCACGCTGCCAATACAACTCCGGCTGCGACCAGCCACGACACTGGGCGTTGGGCCTGGTTCCTAGTCCGGGTAGTGCACGGTGTCCTTGTATCGACGGAGCTGACGCAACCACTCGCTCCGGGTGCGGTCTACTCGGGTCGCCCGAGGTCGAAAGCTCTCGTCGAGGAGACCTTCCTCCAGGAGGAAGTCGAAGATCGCCCGCGCGGCAATTCGGTGGCCGATCTCGCTCGGGTGGCCGTCGACACCCGGAAACGCCTCCATACGCGCACGCGACTTGCCGGCAAAGGCATCCAAGAGGTCCAGGTAGACGATCCCGTGGCGGTCCAGCGCCGCGCCGAAGCGCTCGTGCCCTACCCTGGCGTAGGTCGCCTCGTTCTCGATTCCCGCCAGATAGGGAAAGATCACCGCTACCAGTGGCACGCCGGCAGCTTGGGTCACACGGGCGAACTCGCCGAGAGCCGAATCGAAACTCTTCCAGCCTTGATATTCCGGCTCGTAGATGCGGCTTCCGTAATTGTCGGTGCTGTTGCGCCTGCGCAACGCTTCCAATCGTTCGTACAGAAGTTCGACAACCCGGGAGGAACGGGTCAGGTTTCGAACCAGGCCCTCAGGCACCCGGGGCAGCATCCCTAGTCTCGTCTTCTTGAGCCGCGGGTCCTGACGGTACTCGGAGTCGTTGAGAAAGAGACCCAGGACGATGAGGTCGGCACCCCAGTTCAAGGCGGGCTGAAGAAAGCGGAGCTCATCGACCGTGCTCAAGCCGTTCTCGGCGAAGACCTCGAGCGCGACCGGCGGCGGCTTGGCGTTGAGGTTCATGAGCCCCTGGAGCCGGTAAGGATAGGCATCCATCCAACTCACCCCCTGGCCCACGGTGAACGAGTCGCCGATCACGGCGAGGCGGTAGAACGGCCCACCTGACCACACCCGGGCGTCCTTCCACGGTTCTTCCTGGAGATAGTGAACCTCTTCCCGATCAAAGTTCGGACCCAGCTCGAGCGGCCCGCCCACACCCAGAAAGCGAAATGCCAACTCGGCGGCGACCAAGCCGAGACCCAGCGTGAACAAGGCCAGAAGAATGGGTTTGCTCCGCGACACGGCTGCTCGCTACTCCTGACGCGCCAGACGCAGCGTCAGCCACGCCAGGACGGCGACCGCGGCCGCCAAGGCGCCCCACAACAAGATCTGCTGCAACGCGCTGCCTTTGGAGAATCGGGCGCCGATTGAGTAAGCCGGGTTGGCGCTCGGTTGACCCAGCTCGGCATCCAAAGATTGTGCGGCCAGGACGACGTCGCGGACGCTGGCAAGCTCATACCGTGGGGCGGTCTCGTCCGGGTTTCCATACAAAAGGTCGTAGTTGCCCGCCGGGGCGGCGAAATAGAGCTCCGAGACCGGCACCCGTACCGACGTTCCATAGAGATCCAGCGACGGATCGTCGCCATCGTCGACCCCCAGCTCGAGACTTTCGAGCGGCACACCCGGTAGATCGATTCGTACTTTGCGCGGATCACCCAGCCGTCTGACCAACCGGCCGGAGGCCAGTGTCGCTTCCCCTCGCTTGGCTTCCAGCTGACGACCCACCACCTCGAACCCGCGGTCAAAAAACTCGTCCCTTGCATCCAGCACCAGCTGGTCGACACGAAGTGGCACCACCGATAGCGGCAGGTGATAACGCGTCTTGTCTTCCCCGCGTCTCGGGCGAGCCGGCCGGATTGCCAACTCGATTCGACCGGCATCCCGCTCGAGCAGATAGGACCACTGCCTTTGCTGCCCGTCGACGAGACGCAAATCGCCCAGGTCGGTTCGAGCGTCCGCCGAAACTCCGGGGGGAATCGTGAGGCGCAGCAGGCCTTCGGGCGAATCACCGACCCGGACCGTCACGCTGTGGCTGAACGCCCGGGGGTTGACTTCGACTCCCGGCCGCATGGCGAAAGAGAGCGCCGGCGAAGGGTCAAAGCCAGGGTTGTCTTGTTGTGGCCCGAGCCTGGCGGTTCCGAGCTTTTCCGCATCGAAGAGCCGTTCGGCCACCAATGCCTCGTCACCGGAGATTCTCCGGGTCCGGTCCGGAATCAACCCGGCCAGGTCGTAGCGCGGCGGATAGGCCCGGCCACCGCCAAAGAGAAGGGTCGCCGATCTTCTGTCGGTCGAAGACTCGGCCACCGAGAACACCAGGGCCGGTCGTCGCACAACGGCTTCGAACACGACATCCGCCAGCGGCGGGCTGCCGCCGTCGTGGATGACCACCTCGAGGCGAGCCCCGGTGGCGGGACGCAATCGGATCTCGAGCTCCTGTGCTTGTTCGAGCCGCTGCACCGTTTCGTCAGCCAGCGGCGTCGTGCTCGAGCCCGGGCCTTCGTCCCACACCTCGACGCGGCGATTCAAGGCGGGGGAGGAGGTCCGGATTCGCAGGGTGTCCGGCACCAGTCCTCGCGGTCGCTCGAGCCTCACGCGGGTTTTGCCATCGAGCGACATCGATTCGATCTCTTCGAGTTCGAGCGTGGCGTGCGCGGTGTCAGCAAGCCGTCGCCGGGCTTCGAATACAAAAGTAGGCTCGAGAAAAAAATCCTCCTCGCCAACCAGGGTGACGGTCAACTCGGGGGCTTCGAGCGTCGGAAGCTGCAGGGCAAGCTGTTGGCGAGGAGGATCGGGGAGACGGAAGATCGACGCGTCTGCAACCAGCATCCGACCGCCGTCTTCCGGATCTCCCACCGAGACGCTCACCCGTCTCACAAAACGTGACCGGGAAGCCGCCAAGACCAGCTCCCAGGTTCCGCTATCGGGCGGCGCGGCCGGCGTCGAGACGACATAGGTCTCGGTGAGGATCGAGGGACCCTCTTCACGGCTCTGGGTGGTGCGTCCCGCCGCGAGTGTCTCCGGCTGGTAGATCTCTCGGGCTTCGAGCGCAAACTCCTCCGGCAGACCGCTATCCACGAGATAGGCGATCTCTTGGCCCTCGAGATCGACGAGACGCAGATCGGACAGGTCTCCCTTGCAAGCTCTCAGGATGTTCGCGGGAAGCGTCAAGCGGACGAGTCCCGCTCCGTCCGTGGTGACGTCGGCTCGCAGCGGAAAGAGGCTCTCCAAATCTCGAGGCCCCGCCGCACGGACCGGGACGGACAACGAGACCAAGAACATCACGAACAGGGCGACCAGCAATCCGGACACCGCGTCTGTCCCGAGACGATCAAGACGCCGCATCGTTCGACTCCTTCTGCTTTGGCTCTCTCTCACGAAATACAAACCTCTGATACGCCAACGATACGAGAAGTAGCGACACCGCCAACCCGACGAGCGAGGCCACCCGATACAGATCCTTCAGTTCGCCAAGGTCGTAGAGAAACACTTTGCCGATCGTCAGAATCAAAAACGCCAGGCTGACCCAACGCAGACTGACGCTCTTTTTGGCCATGCCAATGGCCAACAGGGCGAGAGCGTAGACGGCCCACGCGAGCGACAGCGAAAGGTCCCGAGCCGGTAGACGGTCGAGGGCCAGACGCAGAGGACCCCCGGGTGAGAAATAGTCGAGGATGGTGAGATTGATCCACGCAAAG
>JAOTZA010000317.1 GCA_029861655.1 Acidobacteriota bacterium
CGTGGTGGTCCTCGTGGTGGCGGCCGATGACGGGGTCATGCCGCAGACCATCGAAGCGATCAACCATGCCAAAGCGGCGTCAGTGCCGATTGTTGTAGCCATCAACAAGATGGACAAGGCCGGTGGCAATCTGGACCGGGTCAAAAAAGAGCTCGCCGACCATGAAGTGGCGGTCGAGGAATGGGGCGGTGACACGGTCGCGGTGCCGGTCTCAGCCCTCAAGAACGAAGGTGTAGAACAGCTGCTTGAGATGTTGCTTCTCACCGCCGACATTCTCGATCTCAAGGCCGATCCGACCCTGCTGGCCCAAGGCGTGGTCCTGGAGGCCCGCAAGGAGGCCGGCCGCGGAATCGTCGCAACCGTTTTGGTTCAGAACGGCACCCTCTCCATCGGTGACGCTTTTGTTGCGGGGTCTTCCTGGGGTCGCGTGCGCTCAATGCTCGACGACCACGGGCAACGGCTCGAGACCGCGCCGCCCGCGACACCCACCGAGGTCACCGGCTTTGACTCGGTCCCTGAGGCGGGGGATGTTTTCCAAGTCGTCGAGGAGGAGTCCAAGGCTCGCTCGATCGCCGAGATGCGCCATCACGAGGACCGGCAACGAGAGCTGGCGCCGGCGCCGACGAAGATCTCGCTAGACCAGCTCTTCGACCAGATCGAGCAGGGTGAGATCAAAGAGCTGCCGATCGTTCTCAAAGCCGACGTCCAAGGTTCGGTCGAGGTCCTCAAGGACAGCCTCAAGAAACTTGCGACCGACAAGGTCAAGATCGATGTCATTCATTCGGGTGTCGGCGGTATTACGACAAACGACGTGTTGCTGGCTTCGGCCTCGAACGCGATTGTCGTCGGTTTCAACATCCGTCCCGAGCGCAACGCCGTGACCCTGGCCGAGAACGAAGACGTGGACATCCGGCTTCACACCGTGATCTACGAACTCAACGAAGAGATACGAAACGCCATGAAGGGACTCCTCGAGCCGACCTTCAAAGAGGTCGCTGCGGGCCGCGCTGAAGTCAGAGAGATCTTCGGAGTGCCAAAGCTGGGAACCGTCGCGGGTAGCCACGTGGTCGAAGGCAGGATTCCCCGCGCCGCGAGCGTCCGGTTGATCCGCGACAACGTCGTCATCCACGAAGGGACCATAGGCTCCCTTCGGCGGTTCAAAGAGGACGTCTCGGAAGTGCGCACCGGTTTCGACTGCGGTATCCGGCTCGAGCGCTTCCAAGACGTCAAGCCCGGAGACTTCATCGAGGCATATATCCGCGAAGAAGTGGCTCCCAGCTTATAGTACGGGCGTCGAACGCCCTTACAACGCGCCCGTTACCAAATACCAACTCCTGTCTCGTCTTTGATCGGTAGATCCATGGTCGTCGGTTTTGCCATCGCCGAAGTTCACATCCCCCGTGCGCGCAGCCTGAAAGAGAAGCGCAAGGTCGTGAAGAGCCTTGTTGACCGGATCTGGTCCCGCCACCGGGTCTCGATCTCAGAGACCGACTGTCACGATCTGCATCAACGCGCGCGGATCGGCGTCGCCCTCGTCACAAGTGATCGAGGACGCGCCGAGAAGCTCCTCGAAAAGGTGCGGTCGGTGTTCGATTCGGACCCAACAGAGGCGGTCTTGAGTTACTGGGAACCCGATTTTGTGGAGAGCCTGGAGTGAGCCGGCGATCCGAAAGGGTTGCCGACCTGCTGCGCCAGGAGATCTCGGAAATCCTTCGCATAGAGCTTCGCGATCCACGTGTCGGGATGGCAACGGTCACCGACGTGGACGCCAGTCCCGACCTACGCCACGCCGTTGTACGTGTCTCGCTGCTGGGCGATGACGACGAACGCGCCGGTAGCCTCGCCGCCCTTCGCCGAGCGTCGGGTTTTGTCCGCGGCCGGTTGGCCAGGCGAGCCCGACAGCTACGATTCATCCCCGAGCTCGAATTCGAGCTCGACCGCGGCGCCGAACACAGCGACCGCATCGAACGCCTCCTGGAGTCTTTGCATGACGAAGATCGACGTACCTGAAGCGCTGCTCAAAGAGATTGGGAGCGCCCAGCGCTTCGTCCTAGCAGGCCATATGAACCCCGATGGAGACTCCATCGGATCGGGAGTGGCATTGGGTGGGATCTTGAGAAAGCTCGGCAAGTCCTCCATCTTCTGGAATCTGAACGCCACACCGAGCCGTTATGAGCCCCTCCCCGGAGCCGAACATATCCATGTCGGCTCCGAGCCGCCACGAGGCTTCCCAGACGAGTTCGACTCCGCGATCATCCTCGAGTGCCCGACTCTGGACCGCACCGGTCTCGACACCGAGCTCGAGAACCTACCGCTGCTCAACATTGACCACCATATGGGTAACGCCAACTACGGTCGCGTCAACTGGATCGACGTAGCTGCACCGGCGCTCGGAGAGATGCTTCAAACCCTCGCCAAGCGCCTGGGTGTAGCGATTGACGAAGGAATCGGCAATGCTCTTTTTCTTGCGGTGTCGGCCGATACCGGCGGCTTCCGATTCAACAACGCCGACCAGCGTGCCTTCGAGTGTGCCGCCGAGCTCGTGCGATCGGGCGCCAAACCGCAGCGGGTTTCCACCTGGATATACGAGAACCGACATATCGGCGCTGTGCGGCTGGTCGGTGAGTCACTGGCATCGCTCGAACTCCATGATGGCGGCCGTATCGCCACGGTTCTGGTAACCGACGATATGATCGAAAGAGCGGGCGCCAGCGGTGGTGACACCGAGGGCTTGATCGACCACCCCCGGTCAATCGAGGGCGTCGAAGCCGCGGCTCTGCTGCGTCAGGTCGCCGACGGCTACAAAGTCTCGCTCCGCAGCCGCGACAGTGTCGATGTTGAGCGGGTCGCGCGAGCTCACGGCGGGGGCGGACACCGCAACGCCGCCGGTTTCCTCTCCATACGGGCGGTTCGCGAGACGCTCGATCTGGTGGTCGCCGAACTAGCCAAGGCTCTCGACGCAAAATGAGACACGGCCTCCTACTCGTCGATAAGGAACCGGGCTGCACGTCGCACGACGTAGTCCAACAGGCCCGGCGCCTTGTGCGTCAGAAGAAGATCGGCCATTGTGGGACCCTCGATCCGGCGGCCACTGGTCTTCTGGTGTTGACGTTGGGAAAAGCCACCCGGCTGACGCGGTTCTTGATCAATGCGCCAAAGGTCTACAGCGGCACCATCCGTTTCGGAATCGCCACCGACACCTACGATGCGGCCGGCGAGGTCGTCAGCGAGAACCCCACCCACTCACTGACTCAGGAAGTGGTCGAGGCCACCATGGCGGGAATTGTCGGCGAGCTCGACCAGGCTGCCCCGCCGTTCAGCGCCAAGAAGATCAAGGGAGTCAAGTACTACGAGCTGGCACGCCGCGGCGAGCCGGTCCCGGAGTCCAGAAAAAGAATCTCGATCTTCGACTTTGCGCCCACCGGGGACTTGGAGGAAGACCGGATCGGTTTTCGACTGAGCTGCTCCTCCGGAACCTATGTGCGCAGCCTTGCCCACGACCTGGGACGCCAACTCGGTCCCGGGGCCCATCTCGAGAGCCTCAGAAGGCTCCAGGTGGGACCGTTCGATATCTCCGAATCGGTGCAGATCGAGGATCTTGCTCACCAGCTCGAAGGAGGCGACGAGATCGCTGCCGGCTGGGTGCCGTTCGACTCCATTCCCCTACCCTTCTTCCAGCTATTGGCCGACGCCCAGCAGGAACGACGTCTGGTCAACGGCCAAACGGTGCTCGTTCGCGAGACCGCCTGCGAAGAGGGTGACTGGATCAAGATCGTCAACCAGCGACAACAGCTTATCGCCGTGGGTTCGGTCATCGAACGCATCGGCCAGGGCGCGGTCGGGGTCATCAGGCCGCGGATCGTATTCC
>JAOTZA010000048.1 GCA_029861655.1 Acidobacteriota bacterium
GTGGCCGTGGCGCGGGCTCTCGTCAACCGTCCGACGCTTCTTCTTTGCGACGAACCCACCGGCAACCTCGACCCGTCGAACGCCTCGAGCATCGTAGACCTGCTGTTTACGTTGCACGACGAAACGCAGAGCGTCCTGATCGTGGTGACTCATAGCAACGAGGTCGCGGCGCGGTTCCCCGAACAGCTCAAGCTCAGAGACGGCCGGTGTACAAGCGCCTGATCTTCTTCTGGCGCGGCCATCTGGCCGTTGCCCTCGGGGCCGCGATCGCCACCTCGGTCCTCGCCGGTGCACTCATCGTTGGCGACTCGGTGCGAGGCAGTCTGAGGGACCTGGTACTCGACCGAATCGGCAAAATAGATCACGCAATTGTGTCCGGTGGTTTTGTCGGGCAGGGGTTGGGCGGCCGGCTCGACGACGAGCTCGGAGGACTCGCAACCATCGAGCCATTGATCCTGTTGCGCGCGACAGCCGTCAACTCCGCTAGCGGTTCTCGCGCCACCGATACAAGGCTGTTCGGCGTCGATTCGACCTTTTCCGGTCTCTTCGACCACGGCGCGCCCCTCGAACTCGAGCGACGCGACGATTTGATCCATCCCCCCGTGGCCCTCAATCGGAATCTTGCGCAAGAGTTGGGAGTGGACGTGGGCGACGAGATCCTGGTTTCCTTCGAGCGCCCGGCGGAGGTTTCGCGCGAAACCCTGGTCGGCCGCGAAGAGGCGATCGACACGATCGAGACGATGAGGCTGAGCGTCGGTGCGATTCTCCCAGACACCGGCTTGGGTGGCTTCCGGTTGACTCCCCAACAGGCGACACCGCTCAACCTCTTTGTAGAACTCGCGCGGATTCAGCGCTCTCTCTTTGGACGCAGCTCTGCGGAGCGCGTCAACACCTGGGTTATCGCGGGACAGGGCGGTGAAGCGCCACCCGATCTCGAACGCCTCGAAACCGCGCTCGACGGAGTGCTCGAGCTCGAAGACCTGGGACTCGCATTGAGCCCGGGGATCTCGACACTCACTCTCGGCAGCCGCGAGTTTGTCCTCTCACCGGCGCTCGCCGAGGCGACTCTCGACTACGCTCGGGCCACGACGACGCCAACTCAAGGCGTCCTCACTTATCTCGCCAACTCGATCGAAATGGGAGATCGCAAAGTCCCCTACTCGACGGTCGTTGCACTCGACCCCGCCACGGCCCCCAACCTGGGCCTTCTTCGTCTCACCGACGGCACGGCGGCGCCGCTTCTCGCCGACGACGAGATCCTTCTCAACTCCTGGGCCGCCGAGGACCTCTCGGCGCGCGTCGGTGAGACCGTCCGCCTCGTCTACTATCAGCTCGGATCCCGCGACGAGCTCTCGGTGGCGACCGCGGATTTCCGCCTCGCAGGAATCGTGGCACTCGACGGTCTGGCCGTCGATGAGTATCTGACCCCGAAATTCCCCGGGATGCACGAGGCCGAGGACATCGCGGCCTGGAGTCCTCCGTTTCCGGTCGATCTTTCTCGCATCCGCGAGCGGGACGAAGAGTACTGGGATACGTTTCGAGCCGCACCCAAGGCTTTTGTCGGCGCCACCGCCGGCCGGCGTCTCTGGGCGAGCCGGTTCGGCGATCTCACTTCGCTTCGCTTGGCTCCTCGAGAGGGTTCCACCCTCGCCGAGCTGAACCAGAGACTCCTTCGTGAGCTACCGGGTCGAATCGGCTCCGAGCGCGGCGGTCTGGTGGTTCAACCGCTACGCGAACAGGGGTTGGAGCGGGCCCAGGGGGCCACCGACTTCACCGGTCTGTTTTTTGGTCTCAGTCTCTTCCTGATCGCCTCCGCCGCTCTCCTCGTGGGTCTTCTCTTTCGCCTCGCAGTCGAGCAACGGGCGCGGGAGGTCGGTCTCCTACGGGCCATCGGCTTTCCGGCTAAGACCGTTCTCCGCCGCTTTCTGGGGGAAGGCCTGATCGTCGCCGCTATCGGAACCGCGGCCGGCCTCATCGGTGCGGCGGCCTACGCCGCACTCATGCTCGCTGGTTTGCGCACCTGGTGGCTACCCGCGATCGGGGCTCCGGTGTTGTTTCTTCATCTCGAACCCTCGAGCCTCTTGTTTGGCGCGTTGGGCTCTTTTACGGTCGTCGCCGTGACCATCTGGCTGGCGATCCGTCGTCTCGCGCGAACCCCCGCGCCGGCACTTCTAGCCGGCGCCACCGCCGATCACGACACGTCTACAAAGCCGGGACGGCGCGCCAAATGGGTCACCTGGATCGCCGCAAGCGGCGCGCTGCTGATTCTCGGCGCCGCCATCGCCGCTGGGGCGACTCAGTCGCCGATGGTGGCCCTCGGGTTGGGTACCACCCTTCTGGTTGCCGGCATCGCCCTTTTCGCCATGCGCTGTGGCGTCACCTCGAGCGCCGACCCGGCCCGCTCGCGATTTGACGAGATGGGTGTCGCGGCGATGGGCGCCCGCAACGCCGGGCGGAGCCGCGGCCGCAGCATTCTCAGCGTCTCGCTTGTTGCCAGCGCCGTCTTCAGCCTGGTCGCCGTGGGAGCCAACCGCGGGGAGGTCGAAGTGGATGTTCGGGATCGCGCTTCGGGGGCAGGAGGCTTTACCGTTGCCGCCACCGCCGGCACACCGATCCACGTCGATCTCGACAGCGCCGAGCGTTTGGCGGAGTTGGGCTTCTCGAGCGACGAAAGAAAGGCCCTCGAAGATGTCGCGGCCTTTCCCTTTCGTCTTCTCCCCGGCGAAGACGCCAGCTGTCTCAACCTCTATCGTCCCCAGCAACCTCGTGTCCTGGGTGTTACCCCCGCAATGGTAGAGCGCGGCGGTTTTTCGTTTCAAGCCGCCAACGAAGCGATCGAGAATCCCTGGACGCTTCTCGATCGCGATCTCGGACCCGGAGTCATTCCAGCAATCGGTGACTACAACTCGGTACGCTGGATTCTCCACCTGGGTCTCGGCAAGGACCTGGTCCTCGAGGACGAACGAGGCCGACCGATCCGGCTTCGTTTTGTGGGCTTATTGAAAAAGAGCCTTTTTCAGAGCGAGGTCCTGATCTCCGAAGCCGCTTTCATGGAGCACTTTCCCAGCCGTACCGGCTTTGGCTGGTTTCTGTTCGACACCGGTACTTCGGACCCACCCGATGTGTCGCAGATTTTCGAGCGCAATCTGGCCTCGTTTGGTTTCGACACGACTTCGACCGCGACGCGGCTGGCGGATTTTCAGGCGGTCGAGAACACCTATATCTCCACCTTCCAGACTCTTGGCGGTCTGGGTCTGATTCTCGGAACCTTGGGCCTCGGTATCGTGCTGTTGCGCAACGTGCTGGAGCGCCAGGGAGAACTGGCAACACTTCGCGCATTCGGATTCAGGCGCCGCCGGCTGGCCCACACCGTCGTCGCCGAGAACGCCTATCTACTCTTCATAGGGGTGGCGATCGGCACGTTCGCGGGGCTCATAACTGCGGCACCCCATGTGCTCTCGGCGGGCAGCGGTTTCCCCTGGTTCCCCATCGCCGCCACAGTGGTTCTGGTCCTTGCGAGCGGCATGCTGGCCAGCGTGCTCGCGGTTCGCGGAACGCTTCGCACGCCCCTGCTCCCCGCTCTCAAAGCAAACTAGAACCCGACCTTCTTACCAGGTCAGGTTAAAAATCGATCGCTCGCTGGCGCTCTTTCTCGGTCTGCTTGAGCGCCCGCCTGAGGTTGACGGCCGAGGCATGACCGATCGCCCAACTCCTGAGCTGTGGCAGATAGATGTGAAAACCCTCGTCCTTCTGAATCCGCTGGAAGTCGCGAGTCAGATGGCCCAGCAGAGCGTTGAGACCATTCTGGGTTGTGTCGAACTCGTTGACTAGCTCCTCAAAACGAAGCATCTGATGTCGGGCGAAAAGCTCCAGCAGGCGCCGTCCCCGGGTCGAGGATCGGGAGACGAGAATTCGGGCCGTCTTTAGAGTGACGGTGGCAGCTGCGTCCGCGTGATCGAGGGGCATGATCCAAGTGTCGTTCGGGCTCGCCCGATCCTATCCGGTCACACCCGTCGATCGCTCGTCGCCCTTGCCGGAAGCCAGCCAGACCGTCGCAAACAACAAAACACCGAGCAAGTTGAGCCAAGAAATGCCCGTCTCGCCGATCGCGGCAGCCGAGCCCGGAAACAGCGACAGCGCGGCCGAGAAAAGAAGAATCGTGCGGGGCACCGGTCCTAACGGCCGCCCCAAATAGCCGGCGATCGCGGCCGCCAGCGGAACGATGCCCAGAACCGCGATCAGAATCGTAACCAAGATCCGCCCCATCGGAGCGGTATCTCCCGCCGCGTCGAGCATCAAGAGCTCGGGGCGGAAGACAAAGAGAAAGGGCAGCATAAATCCGACCAGGGCGATTCGAAACGCCGAGTAGCTGGTCTCCAGGAATCGCGCACCCGCAATCGAGCTGGCGGCATACGCCGCTAGGGCCACCGGCGGCGTCACCATTGACATCATCCCGAAATAGAAGATGAAGAGGTGCGCAGCCAGGGGCACCACCCCGAGTTTCCCAAGCACCGGGCCGATCAGGGTGGCCATCAGCAAATAGCAAACCGCCGACGGCAGTCCCATCCCCAGGACGATCGACGAGAGCATGATGACAACGAGCGCAGCCAGGAGATTCTGCTCGGCCAGCGGCAGGATGAGTGAGGGCAGTCGCGTACCGATCCCCGTAAGCGTCACGATCCCTACGATGATCCCAACTGAGGCCGCTGCCGCGACCAACGGAACCGCTCCCGCCGAGGACGCGATCAACGCTCGCT
This sequence comes from Acidobacteriota bacterium, assembly GCA_029861655.1. Taxonomy (GTDB): domain Bacteria; phylum Acidobacteriota; class Thermoanaerobaculia; order Multivoradales; family JAHEKO01; genus JAOTZA01. The sequence goes on from JAOTZA010000048.1 coordinate 4,758, forward strand.
TCAACCGAGCGGCATTCAATCGGGTCCTGGGGTTCACAGCGCTGAGAATCAGCACCAGGGCCAGAGCCAAGGTCACCGCTCGAAAGACGCTGAAACGCAAGAGAAGGAATACAACCAGCGCAACCAGACCGCCCAGGAAGATGGCTCCCTCCCAGCGCAGCCACTCGAATCGCAGCTCCTCGTCTGCGCCGATTCTCCCGACCTTGCCGCTCTGGTGCAGCCGGGCGGAAAAGTGAACGATGAAGAACAGCGAGAGATAGTACAAACATGCCGGGATGAGCGCGGCGCGGATGATCTCGACATAGGTCACCGGCGGCGAGATGATCTCTAGCATCATGTAGGCGCCGGCGCCCATCACCGGCGGCACCAGCGCACCTCCTGTGCTTGCCGCCGCTTCCACACCGGCGGCAAGCCGCGGCGAAAAACCCGCGCTCCGCATCATCGGAATCGTGAACGTGCCCGTCGTCGCCGTGTTGGCGACCGCGCTTCCCGAGAGTGACCCCATGAGTCCGCTCGAAAGAACCGACACCTTGGCGGCACCACCTGTTGATCGGGCAAAGAGCCGTCGCGCCGCCGCCACGATAAAACCTGTTGCTCCGGTGGCTTCCAGAGCGGCTCCAAAGATCACAAAGAGAAACACATAGGTGAACATCACTCGCAGGGCGATTCCAAAAACTCCCTGGCTGTGGAGAAAGGCCTGCCCAACCAGCCGATCGATGTTGTAGCCGCGATGCGGCAGCAGCCAATCCGGAAGCACCGCACCAAAGCGACCGTAGAGTAGAAACGCCAGCGCCAGCATGGGAAGCGCCCACCCAATGGTCCGGCGGGTAGCTTCGAGAATCAGTACCAGTCCGATGAACCCGACCATCAGATCCCAGATCGTCTCGGCACCTGCGCGATCACCGAGAGCGACACCGTCGAGCCACAAATGAGAGAACACCGGCTCGGTCTGCAGAACGACAAACACTCCTACCCCAAGCGTCACGAGAGCCAGTGCCAGGTCGGCTGCGGCCGCAAAGGCTCGAGCACCTTCCGGCCGGCGGCGAAGAAAACAAAGGACCAGACCCAGGGTCGCGAAGATCGCAAGCTGGGACTGCGGCCGCAGGTTCGGGTAGTTGATCTCGAGCAGCGCGAAGATCGGTAGGAGCAGAGCCGATCCGCTGACGACGCCGGCTCGAACTCGCTCGAGCGCGGTCAAGAAAACGTCAATCGGCGGCCTCGTCGACCTCGGCCTCGGTCCCCGACGACCAGATGCCGATCTCCTCGAACCAACGCACCGCCCCGGGGTGGAACTCGGTACCGGTGTGGCGCACGACAACCCTCGGGTTGATCGCGCGACCGGCGGCATGCTTCTCGACGACGGAGGCTCGATTCTCCCACAGAGTTCTTGTCACCTGATAGATCAATTCTTCATCCATGTCGGCTGTCGTAATGAGATGCATCGAGCCCACGTTGAGCCCGGCGTAGTCCTCGGTCAACCCGGAATAGGTTCCGGCTGGAATCGTCGCTCGATCAAAAAACGGGTACCCCACCAAGAGCTCCTCGAGCTTGTCCGACCGGTACGGCACGTAGTCGATGTCCCCCGACGTTGCCGCCTGAGTGATCGAGGCCGTCGGCACCGCACCACCCAGAAACGCCGCGGCCGCGGCGCCATCGGCAAGAAGATCCACCGCCCCCGCCTGGGTCGCGTAAAGCGGCGTCAGATCGTCGTAGGTCAAACCGTGGGCACCGAGAATCGGACCGAGAAAATACTCGAAACCGGCGCCAGCAGGCCCCAGGACGACCCGCTTTCCACGCAGGTCCTCGATGGCGGTGATCTCGGCGCTCTTTGGCGCCACAAAAAGTGCGACGTTCGGAGCCAACGTCATTACAACCCGGATGTCGTGACGGGTCTTCCACCCGCCCTCACCGCGAACTGCAAAATAGGTAATCGCGGAGTTGGCCAGAGCCAGGTCGAGCTCGCCACGGGTGAGCCGGCGAATGTTCTCCTGTGTTCCCTTGGTCGCCTCCGCGGTCACCTGCCAGGATTCCTCGCCCCTGTTTTCGTTCAAGGTCCCGGCCAGCGCGCCTCCGACCGGAAAGAACGCTCCGCCCGGTGGAGCTGTACCGATGGAAAGGAATTGCCTGCCGGCGGTACGAACTGCAGCAGCATCGTCGTCGTCCGGCGCCGGTCCGGCACAAGAGCCCGTGCTCATCAAGATCGCACCGATCCCGATGGCGACCGCGCTCGCTTTGGCCGTGGCCGAGAGAAATTCGAAAGTAGAAAGACCGGACTCTTTGCGAGTAAACATCGGCGCAGTTTAGCAGCCCGTGATAGAAGGCCTCACGGCCATGTTGTGAGCGCCTTGAGGTCGGATGCAAGGCACCGCGACACAGGCAATGCCCGGAGCATTGTCGAAGAGCGGCCATCTGCAGATTGCCGCAGACGGCCTCAAACCGCCACAACCCGGAGGGCCATGAGGACTTCTAGCACGGGCTGCTGTCAGCCCGCCTCAACGCCCGGGACAGCGACTAACCGGATCCCAGCAGCTCCGAGAGCCGGTCGCCGGCTCGCGCCAGCCGCGCCAGCGCACCCGTCGGAACCCGGTTGAGCTGTTGATAGAGCCGATCACCGGTCTCGAAGAAATCGTGAAGCGCTCGCAGCCGTTCGCGGGTGAGCTCCGCGACCTCCGGATCCCTATCCATGTCCGCAACGCAGGATCGAAGTGCCTCGATCGTCGGCTTCATCTCCCGGCTCCTACGTCGCTCGAGGATGGCGCGAAACATCTCCCATACATCACCAACGGTTTCGAAATAGTCACGACGGTCGCCCAACCGATGAGCGACGCGCACAATGCCCCAATCCTGGAGCTCCCTCAGGCTGACACTGACGTGCGACCGGGCGATTCCGAGCGTGTCGACGATCTGCTCTGCGTGAAGCGGCTCGGAGCTGACGTAGAGAAGAGCGTGAATCTGCGCGATCGTTCGATTGACTCCCCAACGATTGCCCATTTCACCCCAGTGAAGAACGAATCGCTGTACGACCTCTGGAAGTTCCTTCATTTCTTTTCTTTCTGATATTCCAGAAATGTCCGGCACCAGCGACACGCGGATCACCAAACGGCGATTCGAGCTACTCCGCCGCTTCTTGCTCTTCTTGCTGTTTGACGGTCTCGAGATTGATCTCGATCAACACGTCATCGCCCAGGATTGCGCCGCCTTGGTCGAGCGCTCGGTTCCAGCTGATGCCCCACTGTTTGCGATCGAGGGTGATCGACGTCTCGAAACCGGCGCGCAACCCACCGCGAAAGGACATCTCGCCAAGAAACCGTACCGGGAGAACGATCTCTCGGGCCACACCGTGCATGTTCAGCAATCCAGTGACCTGGTACTCCCCGTCTCCTGTCGCCTCGACCGAGGTGCTTTCGAACTCGATCGTCGGGAACTTCTCGGCGTCAAAGAAATCAGACGCACGCAGATGGTCGTCTCGATCGCCGTTGGCGGTGTTGATGCTCGCGGTTTCGATGGTGAATCTCACCGACGAGTGCGCCGGCATCTCGGCGTCTCTGACGATCGTGCCCTCGAAGCCATCGAATGTGCCGTGCACCTTGGTCAGCAAGTGGCGAACCTTGAAGACGACGCTCGAGTGCGCGGGGTCGATCGAATAGGTGTCGGCGCCGCTGGCGGGAGTTGCCGCAGGCACCAAGAACGCAACCAGTGCTGCGGCAGCGAATAGACACGAGTTCTTGCGAAATATCATCGATGGTCTCCCTGAATGTGGATCGTACGATCTGCGGAGGCGGAACGCCCCACGTAAGAGCGGGTATTCTACGGTAGTTCGTACATCGCGGCCTCGCGGTCGTTTCGCATCAGCAGATAGCGGCCGACCAGCGCTGGCACGTTCCAGGTTTTGCGCCGAAAGGCCTCGAAACTGCCCAGCTTCTTGACTTCCTCCGTCGTCGGCTCGAGAAGAAAAACCTCTCCCTTCTCGCTCGACAGGAGAAGAAGATCATCCGCCAAAAGAACCTGGCCGTGTCCATAACGTCCCTTCTTCCAGCATCGTTCGCCGGTTTCCGGGTCGAGACACACCAGGACACCATCGTCGAGACCAAAGACATTCCCTTGATGGAGAACGACATTCGTGAACTTCGCCTTGAGCCTCGGGCTTTCCCAGACCAGAGTCGCCCCGAGACTGCCATCCTCGGTCGCCTCGATTGCCAGGACCTTGCTGCCGATTCCATAGCCACTGGAGATCAGAAGCCGGTTGCCGGGCAACACCACCGGCATCGCGACGTTTGGTTGCTCGCCGGGCCACGGGTGGCTCCACAAAACCGCCCCGGTCTCGGGGTCATGACCGGCGACGCTCGCACGGTTCAAGATGATGATCTGGCGGTGTCCCGCAAGCGTCGCTTCCAGGGGTGACGAGTAGCTCGAGCCGTCTTTTCCTCCGCCCCAGACCCAGTCGCCAGACACGACATCGTAGGCCACCAACGAGCGCTCATCCTTGCCACCGGCGCTGACAACGACACGGCCATCGACAACAAGCGGCGAGCCGCTCATGCCCCATTCCGGAATCGAGCCCCCGTGCTCGGAAATGATGTCGTGCGACCACAACGCCTCACCGGTCCCGAAGTCCAGCGCCGTCAAGACACCGGTAGCTCCGAGTGTGAAAACCCGGCCCCCGGAGATCGTGGGTGTGGCGCGCGGCCCAATACCACCGATCGTAGTTTCGAATCGGGCTTGGTATCCGTAGCGCCATCTGCCTTCCCCAGACCACAGGTCGTAGGCAACTACCTGTTCCTCGGAACCTTGCTGCTCCTGGGTCACGGCAAGATCTCCAGAAACCGCGAACCCCGACCATCCCTCACCCACCCCGCGGCGCCACACCTCGGCCGGTGAGCTGTTCTTCCAATCCCGGCCCAAACCGGCGCCCGCAACGGTGGCATTTCGATTCGGACCTAGAAACTGTGGATAGTTCCCAAACGCGGCACGAGTCGTTTGATGTTCTTCCGATCGGGACACCTCGTCGGTTCCCGGCCTACCCAGTCCCTGCCAGCTGATGATCGGTCGGAGGTCTCCTGTGACTCCGCGGATCGTCAGCAACCGGCTCGCTCCAAACACCGCCAGGAGCACGATGGCGAGCACGATGATCCGGGTCTTCCAACGCGCCCGGGAGAAAAGCAGGAACCACAGAAGCAGCAGAAGCGCGCCGATCACACCGACGGCGATCGACAACATCACCCGGTACTGTCGCGTGTCCTGAGGCATCACCCATACCCAGGCCTCGGCAAGAGTCAGTAGAGCGACCAGGACCCCCGCCGGCCAGAGACGAAGAGGCTTTCGAAAGGTCGGTTCCATCCGACTATGATAGCGAGATGAGTCCCGAGCCTGGAAACAAACCGAAGGCCGCACAACCTCCCGAGAAGAAGCCAAAGGTCAAGCTCGATGCAGTGTGGCGCGAGGCCCGGCAGGTGGTCTGGGAGCACCGCGGCCGCATGGCGGTGGGTCTCGGCTTGCTCCTCGTCGGGCGGCTCGCGGGGCTGGTTCTTCCCGCCTCGACAAAGTTCCTGATCGACGAGGTCATCGGTAAGAGCCGGACCGATCTTCTCTTTCCCATCGCCGCCGCCGCCGCCGTCGGCACGGTCGTCCAAGCGGGTTCCTCTTTCTCGTTGGCCTTGCTTCTGGGCGCGGCGGCACAACGGTCGATCAACGATCTACGGGTCAAGGTTCAACGGCATATCGGCCGGTTACCGATCAGCTACTTCGAGGAACACAAGTCGGGCGAGCTCATCTCCCGGATCATGAACGACGCCGAGGGCGTACGGAACCTCGTGGGAACCGGTTTTGTCAATTTGATCGGCGGCGCTGTCACCTCGGTGGTGGCATTCGCCTTTCTCTTGTGGCTCAACTGGCGGTTGACACTGGTGACCATGATCTTCATGACCGCATTCGCCGTCGTTATGGGCGTTGGCTTCAACCATCTGCGGCCGTTGTTCCGTAACCGCGGCAAGATCCAGGCTGAGATCACCGGCCGGCTCGCCGAAAGTCTAGGCGGCTCCCGCGTGGTCAAGGCCTACACCGCCGAAGAGAGAGAGAGCGAGATCTTTAGCGCCAAGGCCGAGAAGCTTCTCGACAACGTCGTCAAGTCCGTGATCGGAGTGTCGGCAATCACTACTCTGGGAGCGATGATCTTCGGGCTCGCCGGACTGACGATGGGTGTCCTGGGCACCCGGGGTGTGTTGCGCAACGAGATGACCGTAGGCGACCTCTTCACCTTCATCATCTTCACCGGCGTGATGGTGACCCCGCTGATTCAAATGAGCTCGATCGCAACTCAGTTCACCGAGGCCTTTGCCGGGCTCGACCGCATCCGCGAGGTGTTTTCCGAAGCCACCGAGGACGAAGGCGACGAAGAGCGTCGCAGCGTCACGCGCCTGAGCGGTGAAGTGGTCTTCGAGGACGTGCACTTCGAGTACAAGCCGGGGACTCCGGTCTTGCACGACGTGTCCTTTGTCGCACCGGCAGGATCGACAACGGCCCTGGTGGGCTCGAGCGGCGCCGGCAAGAGCACGATCATCGGACTTATTCTGGCTTTTCGAAGACCGGGAACCGGCCGAGTCCTGGTCGATGGCGAAGACCTGGCGAATCTCAAGGTGCGTGAATACCGCTCACAACTGGCGGTCGTTCTCCAGGACGACTTCCTCTTCGACGGCACCATCGATGAGAACATCTCGTACAGCCGGCCTGAGGCAACACCCGAGGAGATCCGCCGCGCGGCTCAGCTCGCACATTGCGACGAGTTCGTCGGCACCTTCGAAGACGGCTACGAAACCATCATCGGAGAGCGGGGAGTCAAGCTCTCGGGCGGCCAGCGGCAGCGTGTGACCATCGCTCGTGCGATCCTGGCGGACCCACGAATCCTCATTCTCGACGAAGCCACATCGAGCCTCGATTCCGAAAGCGAGCAATGGATCCAGGAAGGCCTCCGGACCCTCAAGCAGGGGCGCACCACGTTCGTCATCGCGCATCGATTGTCGACCATCCGCAATGCAGATCAGATTCTGGTGATCGAAGAAGGTCGGATTCTGGAGCGTGGCAGCCACCAAGAGCTTCTGTTGCAGGCCGGGCGGTACAAAGAGCTCTACGAAAAGCAGTACCGCATCGAGAGCGACCTCTTTGTAAACCCCGGCGAGGAACCGGCTGAGGAGGCGACTGACGTGGCGCCCGAGATCGCCGCTCGCTCGGATATCCCCCGGAACCTGTAGTACCCCGTGGATCTTTTGCTTGTTCTGCTGGGTGTCGCTCTCCTCTATTGGGGCGGCGAGGCTCTGGTCCGTGGATCGGTATCGCTGGCCCGTCTCTTGGGTCTTTCACCCCTCGTGATCGGCCTCACGGTCGTTTCGTTCGGTACCTCTACCCCCGAGCTCGCCTCGACCCTGGCGGCTACCCTGCGCGGCTCGCCCGAAGTGGCATTCGGCAACGTCGTCGGCTCCAACATCGCCAACATCGGCTTGATCCTCGGGCTGTCGACGATGCTGTGGCCCATCGCGACCACACCGAAGTTTCTGCGGCGGGAAGTGCCCTTCATGCTGGTAGCTAGCGCTCTGCTGTTTCCGATGGTTCTCAATGGCGTCGTCACGCGGCTCGAGGGGCTCCTGCTTGTCGGCCTCCTGACGATCTTTCTCCTCTATCTGCTGCGTACGAGCCCGGGGCCCGAGACGATCGAGGAATTCGACGATGCCTTTGGGGAAGGTCGCTCCTCGACCGCAAAGAGCCTGTTGTTGATCGCCGGCGGCATAATCCTTCTGGTCCTCGGCGCGAGAGCCCTGGTCACCGGCGGTATCAACATCGCGCGAGTTCTCGGCATCAGCGAACGAGTCATCGGGCTGACCATGGTGGCCTTGGGCACGAGTCTCCCCGAACTGGCCAGCTCAATCGCCGCCGCCCGCAATCGTGAAACCGGCATCTTGCTCGGCAACCTGATCGGATCCAACATATTCAACGTTCTCGCCATCCTGGGCACGACCGCGATGATCCGTCCGGTGCACGTGGACCCGCAGGGGGTGTGGCTCGACCTGGCCGTGATGCTCGGGGTGAGCGCCCTTGTGTGGCCTTTTCTCGCCACCAAGCTCGAGCTCGAGCGCTGGGAAGGCTTTGTCTTGCTGACGCTCTACGGCTTCTACATCTTCTATCTGTTTGTTTAGAGACCGATCGTGCGGTGGCCCATGTGGGCTATGCGGAGTTACCGGGCTAAGGACCGATGGTTTCCTCTCCGCGGCTGTTTCGGACACAATGCTCGCTTGGTCCAGCAAACCACGGAATCCGCGGGCAAGATGCCTGAATCGATCGCGATCGGCGGCAAGATCATCGCACCCGGCGAATCCGACGAGCTCGAGCTTCGGGTCGCGAGGTTACCCACCGGAGATTGGTTGTCTTTGCCGACCGTGATCTTGAACGGGCAGCGCAAGGGACCAGGAGTCTGGCTCGACGCCGCCATCCATGGCGACGAACTCAACGGGTTAGAGATCATCCGCCGGGTACTGGCAATTCTTGACCCCGCCAAGCTCGCCGGGCAGGTGTTGGCGGTACCCATCGTCAATGTCTTCGGGTTTGTCCAGCAAACTCGCTACTTGCCCGACCGGCGCGATTTGAATCGCAGCTTTCCGGGCTCAGCGCGCGGCTCGCTGGCTTCTCGAATCGCCCATCTGTTCATGACCGAGATCGTCGATCGCTGCCTCTACGGTCTGGACTTCCACACCGGTTCTCTACATAGAACCAACCTGCCACAGGTGCGTGGCGCACTCGACGATCCGGAGACTCTCCGAATCGGCAGGGCATTCGGCGCCCCGGTGCTCTTGAGTGCCGCGAAGATCAAGGGCTCGCTGCGTCAGGCCGCCGGACGTCGGGGCGCTCACGTCCTGGTTTACGAAGCGGGCGAACCACTGCGTTTCGATGAGCAAGCCATCCAAGCCGGGGTCCAGGGAACCCTCGGGGTGCTGGCGGCGCTCGGTATGTGGGACTCCCCGGCCAAGGGTGAAACCAAACCGTTCGAGGCTTCAGCCACCCGCTGGCTGCGAGCGTCTCGAAGCGGCGTCTTCCACCGCCACGCGAGCCTCGGAGACCGAGTTGCCAAACAGGAGACAATCGGTCGGATCTCGGACGTGTTGGGCCACGACGAACGGCCGGTCAAAGCATCGATCGCCGGGATGGTGATCGGTTACACCAACAATCCCCTCGTCCACCAGGGCGACGCCCTGATTCATCTGGCCAATCTGGAGAAAACCTAGCCCCTTCGCGCTGTGCCTGAGGCTAAGACCGGGCCGCGGTCTCGAGCTCGGCGAGCGATCCGTGGAACCCTTCAATCAGCGCCTCCGGATCGGGGATGAGGCCGCGGTCGGTGGCAAAACCGACCCGCACACCTTCGTTGTAACTCAGAATGCTCACTCCGAGGGCGACATCGCCCGATTGTGGGACCCAGAACATCATGTGGTCGATCTCGCGGCCGCACAAAGCCAGCGGCCCGCGGGGTCCCGGAACATTGGTCATCACC
>JAOTZA010000318.1 GCA_029861655.1 Acidobacteriota bacterium
CCTGCGCAGCTCCGTCTCGCGGCGCGCCAGTTCCTCCGCGACGAGCTCTTCGAGCTCGCTCGAAACCTCATCTGTCGTATTCTGGGCACCTTCAGTAGTGCCCTGTTCCATCCCCCGAGTTCCACCCGGCGACAAGTCACCGCCTCCGAAGGTGACCCGCAACAAGAGCGATGTTGCGGCGAAGACCAGCAGGCCCGCAGCAACGCCGAGCCAGAATCGTTTCCACCCGACCCCCCCCTCCGTGCCTCGCCGAGACTCCCCTGTCCTCTCGCCTTTGGGTGAAGCGGCGGCCACGCCCGGGGCCGGCTGAGTCCCCTCTTCGGGTTCAACCAGTTCCAAGGAAGGCAGGGCGGGTTCGATCGGAGACTCCAGTCCTTGAGTGGGTTCCGGAAGCTTCATCGATCGCGGTGGCAACGGCTCGGGAAGCACATCCGGCGTCACCGACCCGAGCGGCTCAGGGAACTCGACCGGCTCTGATGGCTCCAGTGGAGGCGGCAGATCCGGTACCTTGTCGTCTTCGGTCGGCCAGACAGGTTGCGAATCGACCGCGACGGATTCAGGGGGCTCGCTATCTGGCAGACCGGCCGTCGCCAGTAACTCGGCCGGGATCTCGACTGTTCCCACCGGGACCTCGGCCGCATCGGACGGGTCAACGACTTCCGATTCGAACCCGCTATTCACCTCCGCCTCCAAACCGGCGTCTGCGATCGGTTCCACGGCCATGCCGACCTCGCTTTCCCCGTCGATGTCCGCGGTGGCCTCCGAAAGCACCTCCACGGCTGGCTGCTCGACCGTCTCTTCGGAGATCTCGAAGGTCGCCTCCACATCCGGCTTCTCGGACGTTTCGGCAACCGTTTCCTCAGACATCCCAACCGTCGTCTCTTCGGCCGGCTCCTCGGGTATCTCGACCATAGGCGCCACGGTCGGTTCCTCAGGAATCTCGACAACCGTTTCCTTCAACTGCCGCTCGGCCGGATGCGTACCCACTTCCACCACGTTGGTCGCGTCGATCGGCGGTGGGTCCGGGAGTGCTGCTGGCGGCAAAACGTCATCGGCCACCTCCCGCAATACGTCGGCAAAGATGTCCTCAGCCGTGAGAATCGCACCAGGTTTCATCTCCGCCACCGCGATTGGGCTGTGAGGCTGCGTCATTACCTTCTTGACCGAAGCCAGGAGTTGATCGCTCCCTGTCGTTTTTTTGAGAACTGCATCAACGTCCGGACTTGTCCGGGCACTCTCTCCGTCGTGACTCAAGACCACCGCTCCCGGCCCTCCACTTTTCGAGCCAAAGACCCGCACCAGATCGTCCGCCCCATTCACATCTTCGTCGACCAGTACCAAATGCGGCTCATGATCCGCCGCCGAGCGCAAGGCGGATTGGCTGTCCTCCACCTGCGAAACCCACCAGCCTTCGCCTCCCAGTGCGTCTCGGATCTTCTTATCGAGCTTCTTGTCTTGGGTGACGGCTAGTACAAGGACCATCGGTTTCTCCTTTGGAGCAGTCTGTCAAGCTTCTATTAAGCAACGTCATCCTCACAGCGACAATGGAGTAGTTCGCACACGATGACTCGGGGGCTGGCCGACAGCATCGACAAGGCCCTCGGCACTCTCGCAAACCGGCACAAAGACAGGGGAAGTTACCGTGCCCCACCCAAGAGAGCGACGTCCGAGACCACTCCAGAAAAAGATGTTCGGCCGTTCAGCCGAGCAGAGAAGCTAGAATTGGTGTCTGGGAAGCTTCTCATGGCAGGTCACAGCAAATGGGCGCAGATCAAGCGCAAAAAGGCGGTCACCGACAGCCGCCGCGGTCAGCTCTGGACCAAGCTCCTCAAGGAGATCTCGGTGGCAGCACGGCTCGGTGGTAGCGATCCATCGGGCAACGCTCGCTTGCGCACCGCCATCTTCGACGCACGCTCCAACAACGTCCCCAACGACAACATCCATCGGGCGGTCAAGCGCGGCACCGGTGAACTCGAAGGCGTCATCTACGAGGAGGTCGTTTATGAGGGCTACGGTCCAGGTGGAGTGGCAATCCTGATCGAGACGATGACCGACAATCGCAACCGAACGGTCGCGGATATCCGTCATCTGTTCTCAAAACACGGTGGCAACCTCGGCGAGAACGGCTGCGTCGGCTGGATGTTCGATAAACGCGGGTACTTCGCCTTCGATCCTTCGAGCCTTCCCGAGGAGAGTTTTATGGAGCTCGCCGTCGAGCTCGAAGCGGCTGACATCTCGCTCGAGACCGATGTCTTCGAGATGTATGTCGAGTCGGAGCGCTATCTGGAGGTCAAAGACGATCTCGGCCGGCGTGAGATCGCGACCGTCGCCACCGAACTCGCGATGGTGCCGCAGAACTATCAGGCCGTCGAGCCGGACAAAGCGCAAACCAACCTCCGCCTGATCGAAGCGCTCGAGGATCACGACGACGTCCAGCACGCCTGGGCAAACGTCGAGTTGAGCGCCGAGCTGCTCTCGGCCGGCAGCTAGCAGCCAAACAGTACGAATGACCGCAGCTCTGCGCATCCTGGGTCTCGACCCCGGCAGTCTTTTCACCGGATATGCGCTGGTCGAGAAGAGCGGTAGCCGGCTGACCGCGATCGACTCGGGGCGCATCGCCTGCCACCGCAAGACGCCACTGCCGGAACGACTCGGCACTCTTTCCACTGCCCTGGAAAATGTGGTCGATCAAACGCAGCCCGACGCCGCCGCACTCGAATCGGTCTTTCAGGGTCTCAACCCGAAATCGCTCATTGTCCTGGCGCAGGCGCGTGGCGCCCTGATCGCCGTTCTCTCGCGGCGGCGGGTTCCGGTGCGTGAGTACTCCCCGACACAGGTCAAGACAGCGGTCTCGGGCTACGGCCGAGCCGGCAAGCAACAAGTCGCCGCCATGGTCCAGAGAATCCTGGGACTCGACGCGGATGGACTGTCGAGTGACGAGACCGACGCCCTCGCGATAGCGATCTGCTGTGCTCAAATGAGTCGCAGCGAGGAGTTGCAACACTCCGACTCCGACCGCAACGTGGTTCGTTAGATGGACTCGGTCCGGCCCGCACCGACCCGCACTTCGAAGACCCGTGATTTCTTGTCTCCATTTTGGAGTTGTGCTAGTGTGCCGACTTGTCTTTTCGGTGAGTTAAGGGCCCCCGTAGCGACCAAAGTCGGGCGATTCGAGTCCGGTAGACTCAGCGAAGGGTCGGCTTCTGGGGGCGTCGCCGAACAATGCTGGAACTTGTCTCTCCAACCCATGGTCTAAGGAAAAAGCAAGAGGAGGCTTAGCGTGGATATCAGCGGTTTTGGTGGAACGTTTCTAAAAATCTTTAATGACGGTGGCTTCGTGATGTGGCCCCTGCTGATCTTCTCTGTGCTCTCGATCATCTTTATTTGCGAGCGCTTCTTTGCCATCCGCAAAGCGAAGATCAACGTCAACGAGTTCCTCGCCAAAGTGCGAAAGGAACTGATCGTCAACCGCTCGATCAAGTCCGCGATCAAGGTCTGCGAGGACTACCGTAGCCCGGTCTCCTCGATCCTCAAGGCAGGCCTGCTCAAGTACGGGCAGCCCCGGGAGGACGTAGAGAAGACGATCGAAAACGCGGCGCTCTACGAGATGGGGCGTATGGAAAAGAACCTGGTCTGGCTGGCCAGTATCGCCAACGTCGCCCCGCTTCTTGGATTCTTCGGCACCGTGGTCGGCATGATCAAGTCCTTCGAGGCTCTTGCCGAGGCGGGCCTATCGAACCCTGGGTTGGTTGCAGCCGGTATCTCAGAAGCCCTGATCACCACAGCGGCCGGCCTCTTCGTCGCCATTCCCGCTCAGCTGGCCTACAACTTCTGCATGAGCCGCAAGATCGGA
>JAOTZA010000319.1 GCA_029861655.1 Acidobacteriota bacterium
GGACGCGGTCGCAAAGCGACAGAATCGCCACCACGCTCTCCAACCTGTCGGACACGGCGAGCTTTCTCGCCGGCCTCCCGGGCGTCAAGACACTCCTTTATCTGAGCCACGGCCTGGACACCCAGCCCGGGACGGCGCTGGCCACCTACGCCACCGGCCTGTGCCCAGCCGGCGCGCCCGAGCTGATGACCGGCACCCTGGCGGAACAGATGAGCGACGCCTTTCTGGAGCTCACCCGCCACGCCAACACCCGACGAGTCACCATCCACGCGCTACAGGCGTCGGGGCTGAGCGGGGCCGCGGTTGCCGACGCCTCCAGGGGCCGCCAGGCGCGCGACAGTGGCGGGCGCGGCGGCCTCAACGCCTACGACACGGTCGCCCGCAGCAGCCAGCGCGAGGGGATGCGGCTGATCGCCGAGGAGACCGGCGGTCGAGCGGTCTTCGGCCGAAACGACCTCGGCACCGACCTGGCCCAGATCGGCGGCGATATCTCGAGCTACTACTCTCTGGCCTTCCGCAAGCCTGCCGGCGGCGCCGGAACCGGCCACCGGATCGAGGTACGCCTCCCCGACTCGTCTTTGACGACGCGCTACCGCCACGGCTATCGGGACAAGGACGAGGATCGCTGGTTGACCGAACGGATCGAAGGCGCCCTCCAACTCGGCATCATCGACAACGCGCTCGAAGTGCGACTCGGCGCAGGCACCGTCCAACCGGCGGCCGACGGTTTGCTCCGGCTGCCGGTCCACGTCATGGTGCCGGTAGACCATCTCGTCTTCGAGCCGCACGGCGACTCGATGGTCGCCACCGTCACGGCGAGGATCTTGGCACGCAGCCTCGAGACCGGCGCGCTCTCCATGCGGGACAAGAACTTCCGGGTGCGCGGAGCGCCCGGGGCTACCGGCTTTGCCGATCTGGTGATCGATCTCGAGCTCGCCGCGGGCAACTACCTCACCGCCATCGGCGTGCGCGAAGACTCGAGCCGGGTAGCCTCGTTCGTCTCGACGACGGTAGCGGTCGCTCCAACCCCCTAGAAAGTAGAAGGGAAAGTAGAAGGGGACACAAACCCTTTTCACCCTGGAGGGGGACACAAACCGTTTCCCTTAGAACGGGTTTGTGTCCCCCTTCGGCTTTTGAGACGGCGTCCGGTTTGGGCTTCAACCCGCGACAAGAACACTTCGTCTCCCAACGGTCGTCCTGTTCCCAAGTGTAGCCGGAGAAGGTTGCTATCGGTTTCCGCTTCTCCGGGAGCGAGCACTTCTTCCCAGGCCGCGATCCGCTTCGCCAAGTGTCTCGCATCGACAAGAGGATCAGGGGCGTTCTCCACATGCGCTCTCACACTCGAGTGCGGCCAGTCGGTTGCAGCACGGGTCAACCCCGCGCGAACCGGATTGAGCAGCACGTAGCGCACGGCATTCAATAGGTAGCGGTCGCTCATGGGGAACGACGCAAAGCGACCCTGCCAGAGGAAACCGGTCCAGCCCTCGCGTCGATTCACTGTGCAGGTGTAGCGTCGATGGGCTTCTCCCACGGCGCGTGCGAGTGCGTCAGCCTCACGCGGTACGAGGATCAGATGCGTGTGGTTCGGCATCAGGCAGTACGCCCAGACCTGTACTCCGCGACGAGCGCACCACTCGGACATCAGCTCCTTATAGAGCTCGTAGTCCCGATTGCAGAAGAAGGTCTGTTGTTTGCGGTTGCCACGTTGAGTGACATGGTGGGGGACGTACGGAACCACCACTCTGGCGATTCGGGGCATCTCGCCTGGAGAAGACGAGAAAGAACCCGAGTTCCTTACAGGGGGACACAAACCGTTTCTCTCAGAAACGGTTTGTGTCCCCGTTTATGTCCCCCGTTTATGTCAGGTAGCCGCGAGATCCTGAGGGGAGTCAGTTAGCCGAAGCCTGCTGAAAACAGTCGACATCGAGTCGCATCACCTTCTTGCCCCCCGCCCCATCGAAGGTGATCTGGAACAGCTCGACGGCTGCCTCCTCGCCTGCTGCCTCGCTCACCAGCCTGTCGATGTCGTCGGCGGAAAAGCTCGCCTCGGCTCGCCCATCGAGTGCGGCCTTGATGGCGCGGCCGGTCCAGCTCGTCCCGCCGGTGGTTCCATGAAGCGCCAGACGCAGAGTTCCCCGCACCGCCACAAAGCCTTTGGTCCCTCGGGCGCGAAGCGAACAGACCAACCGCCGCCGGTCGCTCGCCCGATCCTTCTTACGCGCCTGATTCTCGAAAGGCAACGACAGAACGGCGTCGATGCGCTTCATCTTCTCTGCCTGGTCGAACGACAGGCTGGTCGTCGACACCTGAGCCCCCTTGGCCGCCGCCGCCTGATAGACCCGGACATAGTCGACGACAAGCTCCTGCGGGAAGGTCGTCGTCGAGTCCGGGGATCCGGGGAGATTGCCGCCCACGGCGACATTGAGCAGAAGGTAAAAACCCCGATCGAACGGCGCCGGAAACGGCCCCCCACTCGAAAACCAGTCGGTCTGGGTGGCGTATTGCTCTCCGTCGACGTACCAGCGGATCTCGCCGCGCTCCCACTCGACGGCAAAGACGTGGAAGTCCTCGTGAAACAACCCGTCGGCCAGCAGGTATTCGCTGCCCGAGAAGGCATTCCGGGGCCACGGAGAACCGTAGTGCAGAGTACCCGTGACCCTCTCGGGCTCCTGCCCGACATTCTCCATGATGTCTATCTCACCACTCGCCGCCCAGCCTCCATACACCTCTGTCGAAGGCAACATCCAAAAAGCGGGCCACAGGCCCTGCCCGACCGGAAGCCGGGCCCGCATTTCAAAGCGTCCGTATCGCCAGTCGCCCTTGCCGAGGGTGCGCAACCGCGCCGAGGTATATCCGAAGCCCGAGACCGATTCCTCGCGAGCGATGAGCGTGAGTACACCGTCTCCCACCGTTGCGTTGCTCTCCTGATAGAACTGCAGCTCGTTGTTGCCCCAGCCTCTCGGCAAACCCACCTCTGAGCCGTCGCCGAGCTGAAAACTCCACTTGGCCGAATCCACCTCAGAGCCGTCGAACTCGTCCGCCCAGACAAGCTCGCAACGGGGTATGCCGTCACACTCTGCGGTCGCCGGCGGCGCCCACGCCACCACCAGTAGGCACCCAACGAATCCGAAGATGATCTCCAACATCCCTCCGAGCCCGCAGTCTGGTTTTGACCGATTCCGCGTCATTGCGCGTCCTCGTGTACGCAATCGACGGTCAGTTGCGCGATCTTGGCTCCCTTGCCACCGTCGAACTCGATTTCGAGCAGCTCGAGATCCACTCCCGGCGCGGCCGCCTCGTCGACCAGCTGAAGGATTTCGTCGTCCTCGAATCGCGCCTCTCCCCGCTCATCGAGCGTTCTCTGAAGCGCCCGACTTGTCCAGCGCGCCGCACTCCCGCTCTCTTCCCCGACGAGGCGCAGCACCAACCGCCCCGCCGTCGCAACTGTGCCGCTCTTGCCGCGAGCCACCGCCGCGCACCGGACCCGGCGCCGGTCGTCGAGGCGGGCGCCGCGCACCGACGGATCGGGAAACGGCAGGTAGAGCGAGGCCGCGACCTTCTTCATCTTCGTCGTCTTCTCAAAGACGAGATAGGTTGCGCCGAACTGCTCGGCAGAGACCGCCACCGGCACCAGGGCTAACGTCAGAATGACGGCCGCTCGTCTCGACGGCGGCTCACCTGCAACTCCCCGCCTCATGACGGCCGGCAATTTATCACTTGGGGACACAAACCATTCTCGCGCAGTATGGTTTGTGTCCCCCTGGCGCCCCTGGTGCCTAGCGCTCCCGGAGCCACCAGCCGGCAAAGCCTCCAAAAAGAAGCTGATAGGGCAACGTCTCGACGAGGTGTGCG
>JAOTZA010000320.1 GCA_029861655.1 Acidobacteriota bacterium
TGACCGCCGCGGCTCTGGATCTTCTCGCTGATGACGAGAAGCGCCAACGATTTGGTCGTGCCGGGCGCCGAGCGGCGATCGAGCGCTTCAGCGAACGGCGTGTCGTCGAAATGTACAGGTCGGTCTATCAAAGGGTCCTGGACCCGGTCTCGACACCGGCGACGGGCTGACAGGCATGGGACCGGTGCCGGGGTCCTATCGAGTGCCGATCGGCCGGGCACGCGGCGAGCTGCGCGAAAGAGGGTCGCGGTTTTTGGCACTCATTGTCCCGGTCTCAGATGACGATGGGGCCAGGGAGCAACGGATGGAGATTGCCCAGAGCCATCCCGACGCCACGCATCACTGCTGGGCGGTTCGCTTGGGAGCCCCGGCTGCCGAGCGCCTTTCGGATGCCGGCGAACCCGCAGGGACGGCCGGCGAACCCATTCTCCGTGTGCTGCGCGGCGCCGGGCTTTCGGATGTGCTGGGGGTGGTGGCGCGTTGGTTTGGAGGCACCCAACTGGGTAAGGGTGGGTTGGCGCGCGCGTATGCCGGCGCGATTCGAGAGGCTCTCCTGGGGCTCGAGACGGAGCTTCGATTTCCGACCGTTGATCTTGTGGTCGAGGCTCCCTACGAGCGGGTGGGTGCGATCAAGAACCTGATTCAGCCACCGGAGATCGAGCTAGTCGAGGAGGAGTACGGTGAAGGCGTGCGGATGGTCTTGCGGGTCGCCGAACATCGTCGTGCCGAGATCGAATCGATATTCGCGGCCTGGCGGCTCCTGATACAATCCTCCCAACTGCGTTTGTAACGCGCGAATCGGCTGGCCGCGAGTCAGCAAAGGAGGAGAGTGCGATGAGTGAAGCCGAAACTCCGACACCACCACCGCCGCCCGAGGAGCCCAGTTCGGGCAGTGGCGGACAGTCGAGCAACCGTGGACTGATGGTGGCACTTTCGTACTTGTGGCTGCTGGCGTTGGTGCCGCTTCTTGTCGAAAAGGACGATGCCGAAGTGCAATGGCACGCCAAACACGGCATCGTTCTCATGGTGGCCGAGATCGGATTGTGGATCGTATTCGCCCTGCTGAGCATGGTGCTGGGCCCGCTGGCTTGCGCTCTGGCGATCTTCCAGTTGCTGATCTTTCTGGCGATTCTGGTGGTGCATGTCATCTGTATCGTCAAGGGCGTCAACGGCGAACGTTTCCTGTTGCCGGGAATCAGCCAGTACGCGGACCGTTTCTAGGAAAACCGGTGGTGCTTGAAGATGGCCGCGCCCGACAAAGGAGAGTTGTATGAGTGAAGGGTCGAGTAACCGTCCGGTAATCTCGCTGGTTCTGGGAATTCTCGGTATTTTGTGCTGTGCGTTGTGCGGGCCCGTCGCCTGGTTTGTAGCGAAACAGGAGCTCAACGCGATCGCGGCCGGTCATGCACCTGCGGCGGGCGAGGGGATGGCCAAGGCCGGTCTGATCCTGGGAATCATCGGCACGGTTCTGCTGGTTTTCTCGCTTCTTTGGATCTTCCTGTTTGGCGGCATGGCGGTCTTTCAGGGTCTAGCCCAGCGCTAGCGGTGTCGCGCAACCATCTGGACTTCTGCCACGGGCCGCTAGGCTCACGGTGAGCCGTCGGGCCCTGTGGTGGGCGGTGAGCCTCGGCGGGGTGGCGGTATGGTTTCTACTGGCTTCCTGGACTTCGTCCGCCGGCGACCCGGTGGTCTGCCTCTTCCGTCGGACGCTGGAGCTCCCGTGTCCGGGCTGCGGGCTGACCCGCGCCTTCTCCCACCTCGCGCGCGGCGATCTTCAGGGCGCGGTGGCTTTCCACCCGTTGGCGCCGGTGTTGCTTCTCGAAGCGTTTGCTGGTTGGGGCGTCTGGGGGCTGTCAATAAACGGTTGGTGGCCCGACAAGCTGGGTGGCCTGGTCGAGCATCGGGCCGGGCTCTGGATCGTGGCCACCGGTGTTCTGTTCTTGGCGCTGTGGCTTGGGAGGCTGGCGGTTGGCGATTTGTCGGCATTGTAATAGACACGACATCGGCTCGGGCCGGAGGTCCCCAGGGGACGGAGCGAGCAAGGTGGCCTTCGAATAAGAGGCTCGCACCTCGGCTTCCCTCGCGCCGGATTGTCTCAGACTGCCGATCTTGCGCCATGCGCTCACTCAGACGCCCCTGGTGGACTCCCCGGCCCGAGCCGGTCGCGTCGAGTTACCTCCGGGTCGCAGCCGCCACGCGACGGGCTGCTAGGCTCGTCGAGTGAGTCGTCGGCTCAAGATTGTTCTTGCGCTCCTTGTCGTCCTTCTTGGTTTCGACATGGGCCGCGCTCCCGAAAAACAGCTGTCGGCACGAGCACTGCTCGTAGCGATCGACGTCTATCAGGCAACGCTTTCCCGGGCGCTTTCCTCGGTTGGCGCGCAGTGCCGGTTTGCACCGACCTGCAGCCACTATGGCGAGGAGGTCATCCGCCGGCACGGAACTCTTGCGGGCACCTGGAAGGCGATCCGCCGGGTCGCTCGGTGCGGACCCTGGACCGAGCTCGGGACCTATGATCCTCCGGAGTGATTTGCCGCCCCCTGCTGGTGAGAAGGTCAGGCTAACCGGCGGAACAATGTGTAGACGAGGGCGGTAACCAGAAGGGTCGGCACGGTCGCGCCCAAATCGGCCGGCAGGTTCTGATACGTAAGAACTCCTGCCAGCCAGGAGAGCGCTGCGGTCCAGCTCCAGGCGGGGGGAGCTGAAACATCCTTCGGGTGACCGATCCGGCCAAAGAAGTGCACCGCGGCCACGGCGACAATGGGTAACAGCAGGGTGGCAATCAACTCCATGAACCCCGCGTATCGATCGAGTAGACGCGGCGAGAAAAGACCCAGAGCGACCCCGATCGAGCCCACCGCCAGCACAGTGATGCGTTCGGGGGCGCCGCCCCAGAGATTCTTGACGGCGAGAGACGACAGGTAGATGTTGACGAAATTCGTGGTGATCGCCGACAAGGCCATCAGCAAGAGAGCCCCCAACGGCAGCCCCAGCCCAAGGATCATCTCGGTTGGGCTGTTACCGCCACCGGCGATACCGGCGCCGACACCCACGGTCATCAGCCAGAGACTCGAAAGGGTCATGCCGAGAAAGACCGCCAGGCTCGCGCTCCGGGCGCTTGTTTGGAAACGGGTGTAGTCGGCGAACATCAGACTCCAGGAGATCTGGTATCCGACCACGATGTCGAGGCCGGCCAGAAGGGCCAGGGTGCCGGTCCCGGGACGCGAAAGGACTTCTCGTCCCGCCTCGCCAAAAAGAGCCACGGTCAGTCCGAGACCGACGATGACCATCAAGGGCACAGCCAGACGATCAAAGAGGGCCATGGCTCGTGGACCGGTGAGGGCGACGCCGATGGCGATAGCGCCGACGACGAGATTCCACTGCCACTCGGAACCGCCCACCAGTGTCGCCATTGCTTCGGCGGCAATCACGTTGTTCAAGGCGATCCAGGCAAAGTTGGTGAGGATCAGTATGAGCGAGATGGCGCCGGCGCCGAGACGGCCGAAGGGGTGGCGCAGAAGGACCATCGTGGGCAAACCAAAGCGCGGTCCAAGCCTCGCCAACAGCGCGATGGGAAGAGTGCCAATCACGACCCCAAAGCCAACCAGCAGGGCGGATTGAAGGAAACTGAACGACTCGCTGAGCGAGCCGCCGGTGACCAGCGTCGTGGTGACGATGTTGGCGCCGGCAAAAAGCAGGACGACGTCGGTGAGGCTCGCCGTGCGTTTTGCGGCGGGTACGGGGCTTAGATCGAGGCCGGTTTCCATCTCCGATTGTTCTTGAGCGACCGTCCTGGATGATTCGCCGGGGCGGCGCGGATGCTACCATCACGCCCCACCACCCACCACCC
>JAOTZA010000321.1 GCA_029861655.1 Acidobacteriota bacterium
TCCGTAGAGGGTGGCCGCCCGTTGCCGATGTAGCGGTCGACCACCGTGTCGACCGACTCGGGCACGCCGCCCGTTGCCGATGTAGCGGTCGACCAACGGTCGAGGCCATCGCCGATGGCTCGACCGCTACACAGCGAAACGCGTCGTCGTTCGGTTTCCCCGATGTAGCGGTCGACCTCCGTGTCGACCGAATCGGATAGGCCGCCCGTTGCCAATGTAGCGGTCGACCTCCGTGTCGACCGAATCGCGTACGCCGCCCGTTGCCGATGTAGCGGTCGACCACCGTGTCGACCGAATTGGGTACGCCGCCCGTTGCCGATGTAGCGGTCGACCACCGTGTCGACCGAGTTGCTCATCCGCTACAACGGCAGCGGCAGAAAACAATCGTGGAGACGCCTCGCCAGTTCTAGGTGAAACACGAGCGCCTGCCCCTCCTCGAACCCCTCGCGCCATTCGGAGGAACTTCCCTTGGCGGCCTTTTCGACAAAGGTACTTGGCGACAGTGAGAGCAGGCGATCGCAGTCCTCTCCGAGAGAGTCTCTTCGTGCCTCGTCGACA
Source organism: Acidobacteriota bacterium (assembly GCA_029861655.1). Lineage (GTDB taxonomy): Bacteria > Acidobacteriota > Thermoanaerobaculia > Multivoradales > JAHEKO01 > JAOTZA01. Next base: position 559 of record JAOTZA010000321.1, read on the forward strand.
CCGGCGGCAAAACCCGCCAGATACTCGGGATCCTCCTCGATACGTTCGACCAGCCGGGAAGCGCGCTCGACCGATTCTTCGATCTTCCTCCCCACGGTCATGTTGACCTGATCGACCTTCCAGACTCGGTGGGCGGTGACGGTCCTCTCGTAGTCCTCCGGGTAGGGTTCGCGCTGCCGGCCGTTCCAAGTTATCGAGTCGAGTGCTCCCGCTCGATTGTCGTGTCGCTCGAGGATCGAGGCGACCAGGGAGTCGAGAGACTCCGCATCCCGCTGCTCCTTGCCACGCAGGGCGATCTGATACTCGATCTTGCAATCTACTTCGTCCAACAAGGTGAATGGACCCTCGTGCCGCGGTGCCAGGAGTGGCACCGAAACATCCAGCAGCACCTCGATCTTTTTGCGTTTGACATTGATCTTGTGCACGCGCCCCAGTTCGCCGGCATCGAACCGATGGCTTCCCTTGCCGGAAACCAGCCGTCCGCGAACCTCGTTGTTGGTGTAGTTGCTGCCGCAGTCGGAATTGGCCTCGACCCGGGTGATCACCCAGGCGCCCTGCCAGCTCGCGTTGAGCTCTGCCTCGGTCGCAGCAGCAGCGGAAGTGCTCGCGAGCGCCAGTAGAAGGAGAAGAACAAATTTGGCCGGTTGATGGGTGCTTGAACGTGACGGCATCGGCAGCTTCCTTGGGCTACTAGCTTAACCGGCGTGACCGACGGCGGTAGCGGTCGACCTCCGTGTCGACCGAATTGGATATGCATACCGTTGACGGTCGAGACCATCGCCGATGGCTCGCCAGATACGACTCGGTCGGCGGGGTGTTAGCGTATCGACCGACGATGGATTCGATAGTTCGAGCAACCATAGGAGGGCTCGTGCTCATTGCAGCCGGGGCGTTCTGGATTGGAAAAGGTCAGGCGATGTCCGCTTCGGAAGAAGAGTTGGCTTACCTGATGCGCGAGGGTCGCGAGTGGGTGAACGAGCTCCGCGCCGAGCACCGGCCGGGAGCGCGGCGGCTCGAAGAGAAAGAGCGTCGGGCTCTCGAGGGGTTTTTTCCAGAGGCGGTTCTCGAGGCGGCGCGCGTCAAACAAGTCCAGGAGATCGTCAATCCGGCGTTTTTTTCTGTCTTCGAGGAGTCCGGTAAGCCGCCGCCCATTGACTTCAGCCGCGCGCGGGCCATGGCGCTTCGCGATACCGTGATCGTGGTCGAGTCACGGGCGAACTCGGGTTCGCGGGACTGGCTAGAGCTGTTGTTCCACGAACTGGTCCACTGCGCCCAGTTCTTTGTCCTGGGAGAGGAGGACTACTACCGGAACTACGTCCAGGGTTGGGCTGCGGCGGGTGAGCGGTATCGTGGGATTCCAATAGAGGAGCAGGCCTATTCGCTTGCTTCTCGTTATCGGGCGGAGCCCGATCGAAGCTTCTCTGTCGAGTGGGAAGTGCGAGAGTTCTTTTCGAGACAGCCCTGAATCAGGCCGCGGCTCTCTCTACCAAGCGCGCTCGTAGCTTCCGGTCCTACCCGAGCCTCTCTGCCAGTACCGCAGGGAGCTCTTCGAGAGCATCGATTCTTGTTTCTCCGTCGCGGCGAAAGCCGATAAACCCACAACCCGCGGCACGCGCAGCGTCCTGATCGTAGTCCGAGTCTCCGATCATCATGGCTTCTACAGGATCGACCCCGAGACGGCGGCAGGCTTCGAGAACCATGTCAGGTGCCGGTTTGGGATGCCCTACATCGGTCCCACCCACCAGTTCACGGGCCTCTAGACCTGCGGCCGTCAGAATCACCCGAGCCAGAGGCGCCGGGGTGTTGGTGACGATACAGAACGGGACCTCCCGCGCCGCCAGGCCGGCGAGTACTTCCAGCGCACCGGACAACGTCTCGAGCTTCCCCAGATGTCTGGGGAAGGCTTCGTCCAGTAGCATTTCGAGATCTGAGACCGTCATCCCGGGGAAGAACGTTCGAGTGTCTTCATCGACGCCTTGACCCCAGGCGGCCTTCATCTGCTGGTGGGAGATCTCCGGGTAGCCGTTGGCGGCCGCGATCTCGTTCTGAACCGCGAACCAGACCTCGAAGGTGTCCACGAGGACGCCGTCCAGATCAAAAAGGACCGCTCGAATCACAGCGTGAATTCTCTCATCCCCCGGTCTCGAATGGGGCCTACCCGCGAGGGTGAGGCAGGGCAGTCCGGCTCGTAATAAGGTGCGGGCGGACCGAATTTTTCTGGAGGACCTAAACGATGAAGAAGTTCTTTGCATTCCTTTTTCTGGTTTCCTTTGTAGCGCTTCCCGTGGCGGCTCAAAGGACCGCGCCGCCGCTGGCGGGGGCCTACGATGCTTTGGCCGACACCATTCTCGCGGTGCGCAAGACCGAGGCGGGCCTGGTGCGCTCGATTCTCGACTATCACTATCGCCGCGCCGAGAAAGACATGAAGCAGGGCAACTGGCAGGACGCGGCAGCCGAGATGGCGCTTTTTGCCAACGAAGGAGACAACTCGATCGCCGGCGTGCGCAAGCGTCTCCTCGAGGGCGGGCATCACTTCAACGCCGCAGGTGAAGAACAGGGTATCTTCGAAGACGGCTATGTGATCGTGCGTCGCAAGGCGAAGAAGAGGATTCTCGACATTTCGGCGGCGCTGCAGAAAGCGGGCGCCGATGCCGAGCGTGAACAGGCCTGGAAGGATTTCTCGGCGATCGCCCAGGGTCTTTTGGGCAACAAGTGAGACCGCTGCAACGCGCCGGGAGCCTACCGAGCGCGGTTGCGGTGATTGCGGTGCTGGTCTTGAGCGCCGGGTTCGGGGGTTCTCGAGCGACCGGAGCGCTTGGCGAGGGACCGAAGTTCAACGACGTTGGCCGGCAGGCTGGCCTCACGGTCGCCACCTGGTGCGGTGGTAAGGGCAAGCCTCACATTCTCGAATCGGGGGGCGCCGGGTTGGCGTTTCTCGACTACGACCGCGATGGGGATCTCGATCTCTATCTCGTCAACGGTTGGCGGCTCGAGGGCTCGCGGGTCGCCGAAAAAGGGCGCAACCGTCTGTACCGGAACAATGGAAGCGGGCGGTTCGAAGATGTGACCAACCGGGCCGGGGTGGGAGACGATGGTTGGGGCACCGGCGCAGCGGTCGGGGATCTAGACGCCGATGGTGACGTGGATCTGTTTGTCAGCAACTTCGGTCCGGATGTCCTCTATCTCAACCGCGGCGATGGCACCTTCGAACGGCGGCCAGCAGGTCCCGGGATCGACGGCTGGTCAACCGGAGCGGTGTTCTTCGATGCCGATGGCGC
>JAOTZA010000322.1 GCA_029861655.1 Acidobacteriota bacterium
CGAGACGTTTGTCACCGAGAACGCCCTGACCAAAGCGATTGGCCGTCTGCGGCTGGCGCTCGACGACCATGCTCAAGATCCCCGCTTTATCCAGACGGCTCACACGCTGGGGTATCGCTTCATCGCCGAGGTGGAGGAGATAGGAGGTGAAAGGACGGTGGCGGAAGCGAGCGTCGGGCCCGCGGTAGTGTCAGAGCCCCAACGACTTCTCCCAGCAGTTGCCCTCATTGCGACGACGGCGATCGCTGTGGTCGTCTTCCTCAATCCGGGCGGTTTTCGCGAAGCGCTACTTGGTGGCAGCGCGCCTCCCGAGATCCGGTCGCTGGCGGTGCTGCCGTTCGACAACCTGACCGGCGATCCGGAACAGGGTTACTTGGTTGACGCCATGCATGAAGCCCTGATCACCGAGTTGGCTCAGCTCTCTCCCCTACGTGTCATCTCGCGCCAGTCGACCCTGCGCTATCGCGACCTCGACAAGGCGATACCGGAGATCGCACAAGAGCTAGCGGTTGATGCCTTGGTAGAGGGCTCTGTCACACGGTCGAAGGACCGAATCCGCGTCTCCGCACAGCTCATTCTGGCTTCTGAGGATAAGCACTTGTGGGCGGAGAATTTCGACCGCCAACGCGGCGACCTCCTAGCCCTTTTGAGCGACCTCGCCGGAGCGATCGGCGAGGAAATCCGGATTGCGATCACACCCGCGCGGAAGACTCTCCCAGCGACTCGAAGGCCTCTGAGTCCAGAGGTCGAGGACATGTATTTCCGCGCCCGGTACTTCCTCGGCCGCGGTACGCCAGCGGAATTTGGCAAGGCCAAAGAAATGTTCTCCAGGGTGACCGAGCTGGATCCCGACTTCGCGCCGGCCCATGCCGGTCTGGCCTCGACCCATTTTTTGCTGGGGCTTCTGGGGCCCGTCCCCCACCGACTGGCGGCGGCTGACAGCGAGAAGGCGGCCCTGACCGCGCTCGAGCTAGATTCACGACTGGGCGAAGCACGCGGGATGTTGGGACTGGTGCGGCTGTATTTCGACTGGGATTGGCCCGCGGCTGGACGCGAGTTGGAGCGGGCGATCGAACTCAATCCGAACGACAGCCTGATCCGTCATGGCTACGGGGACTATCTGTTGGTTATGGGGCGGCCCGAAGAAGCCCTTGAACAGGTCAAGCTGGGCCGCGAGTGTGACCCCGTTTCACCCATTGCGGTGGCGCCGGTGGTGGGGCATCTCTTCTTTCTCCGACGCTACGACGACGTGATCGAAGAGGCGCGGGTGTTGCTCGAAACGGACCCGAACTTTCCACTGGTGGGGAGCTTCCTCCGCGCGGCCCTGTGGGAGCAAGGGGAGTACGACGAGTACCTGAGGCTGCAGCAGGGAAGACTAGATCGGGCTCCAGAGCATGCCGACGCTCTCGAGAGAGGCTATCGAGAGTCTGGTCCCGAAGGTGCCATGTTGGCGATCGGCGAGTTGCTTGCGCCGCGGGCCGAGGCCGGGCGAGCCAGCCCTCTCAGGGTGGCAGGATACTTCGCCAGAGGAGGCGACAGTGACCGCGCGTTCGAGTTCCTGGAGAGGGCAATGCTCGGTCGAGAGCCGCAACTGCTGCACTTGGCGGTGAACCCCGCCTTCGACAGCCTGCGACCGGATCCACGCTTTGCGGATCTTCTGCGGCGAGTCGGTTTGCCGGCCACGCAAGAGACACATGCCGCGTCACCGAGCGGCAGGTAGTAAGGCCGGGGTCCGGTGGTAGGCTTTCGGGTGCCGTGCGTGCCCGCCACAACGTCGCTCCCTTGCATCTCTCTCAACCGGGTTTTTCCGGCCCGTCGGGCGGATGGTCGCTTTCGCATCTCTTTTCCTGAGTCTGGTCGTCGGTCCGCAGCACGTGGAGCTCCTGGTCGGCGACTCGGTAGCTTTGGTCGAGGTGCTGCTCGATGATGAGCGGGTGGGTGTTCTCTCGGGGGAGCCGTGGTCGATCGGGTGTGATTTTGGCGAGCGGCTCGTCCCCCACGAGCTCGTCGCCGTGGCCTACGACGATCAGCGGAACGAGATCGGACGTGCCCGCCAGTGGGTCAATCTGCCGCGTTCATCGGCGGAGGCATCGATCATCCTCGAAAGAGAGGGTGCAAAGGTCTTTGCGCGTCTCACCTGGACAAGTGTGGAAGGCGCCGATCCGCTGGCGGTAACGATCCGTTTCGACGGCAAGACCCTGCCCCTCGACGACACGCACCGGGCCGAGCTGCCCAAACACGATCTGGAACAGCTCCACTTTCTTCGCGCCGAGCTCGAGTTCGCAGACAATGTGAGCGCGGTCGCGGAGATGACCTTTGGCGGCTCCTATGCCGACGATACGCGGACGGATCTGACCGCCGTCGCGGTTCAACTGGAGCCCGGTCGCAAGCTTCTCTCGGTGGAGAAGCTCCAGGGACTCTTCCAAAAGGCCGATGAGGTCTTGACCGTCGTGGCGACGGAGAAGGGGCCGGCAACGGTGCTCGTTGTGAGGGACGAGCGTTCACGAGTGACCCTCGGAAACCTGGCCCGATCGGATGAGGCCGCGAAAAGGCGGCAGCGCCGGACCTTGTTCGGCGGCGGCGTTGGTATCGACTCGGTCTCTCAGCAATCCATGATGGCGCTGGGAGAATACTCTCTACGATTTGTGTGGCCGGTGGCCCGCACAAACACGTCTCTGGAGCAAACGTTTGAGGTGTTCGATTTCTCGCCGCCCTTCGACTCGAAGGATGGCGGGATGTACTGGTTGCTGGCGCAGATAGAGAAGCCGTTTGCGCTGACCGGGCCGGAGCGTCTCAGCGATGCGGTGGCGATCGCCGGCGTTGTCGCGGCCCGCCGCAACCGGAGGCGAGCCGTCATTCTTCTGTCGCACGACGACACGAGCGATCCCAGCCGGCTCGACACCGCGACGGTGCGCGACTATCTCGAAACGCTGATGGTGCCGGTTCTGGTTTGGTCGGCCGGCGACCAGGCGAGAGACGGGGCGAGAGACGGGGCGGACGTCTGGGGAGAGGGCATCGATGTCTCCTCGCTCCGCAAGCTCGAACGGGCCACCAGGGACCTCAACCGGAAGCTGGATCGGCAACGGCTGGTGTGGATCGAAGGCGTACACTTGCCGCAGGACATCCGCCTCTCGGACCAGGCCAAGATGAAACTCGCACGATGAGAACTGCCGCTCTACCAGCACTCGCCGCCGGCGCAGCGCTTGTCCTTGCGAGCGGAATCGCTGGAGCGGTGGCGCCTGGTCAGGCTCCATCACAACCACCCGAGGTCCCGGATCCCAAACTCGGGAAGGCGGCGTCGATCGACATCGAGAGCGATTGGGTCTGGGTCGAGGCCGGGGCACGCCTGCTGCGCCAGCCGGAACCCGCTTCCGGCTACTTCGTGTCCGTCGAAGTTCGTACTCAGCTCCCGGTTCTCGAACGGCGCGACGAGTGGCTTCTGGTCCGCTACGGGTCGTCGCGCGGATGGATCTCGGCTACCGGCGAGCACAGCGGCGCCAAGCCCGCTTCGATCGGTCCGCCGGCCAGTTTGCGACGCATCACAAGGGCCAGCGAGGTCTTCCGGTTGGAGCGACAAGCAGAGCCGCTGGGCCCGTTTGCTCTCTACACGGACGTAGCAGACGACAGCATCCTGAAGGCCCTGGACAGGACGAGTTCCCACCTGGCATCCGCGTACCGGCAACGCTTCGGTCTAGCGGGGGAGCCCAGGAGCCGCGAAACCGTTCTGTTGTTCGCCAACGAGGAGGACTACCGTGCGTTTGCCCAGGAAGACAGCGCGGTGATCAGCCCGGATCTCCGAGGGCATGCGACCCCCGAGATCG
>JAOTZA010000323.1 GCA_029861655.1 Acidobacteriota bacterium
GAGCGACACCTCTACGCTCAACAAGGTCGGAGACCTGTACGTTCGCCTCAAGCGAATGGACAAGGCCATCGATCTGTTCCGCAGGGCTGCCGAGCACTTCGCTCAAGAAGAACTGTTTGTCAAAGCAATTGCCATCTACAAGAAGATCATTCGTCTGGAGCCGACGCGGATAGACGTCTACGAGACCCTGGCGGATCTCTATGACCGGCAGGGTTTGGCGACCGAAGCGAAGACTCAGTATCAGGTCGTTTCGGATTACTACGCTCAGAGTGGTGACCCTGGCAAGGTCATTACCATCCAGGAACGGCTGGTCGGGCTCGAGGAGGGCGATCCGACTGCGCGGGTCAAGTTGGCGGAGCTGTACTGCGAGGCGTCGCGCTTCCAGGACGCCATGAACGAATACCGCGAGATAGCGGGTTTCATGATCACTCACGACAAGGTGGCCGAGGCCGTCAAGGTCTACAGCGGAGCTTTTGAGCTCGACACAAAGGACATCGACTATCTGACGGACGCGCTGTTTCACCTCAAAGACGGGGGCTACCGCGAGGCGGCGCTCAAGCTTCTCGACTACGCGGTCGAGCGAGACCCTGACGCCGCGCGGGCGGGATCCTTGGCCGGATTGACCGAGGCCCGCGGGCTAACGGACGGCCAGGGCCCGGCGAGCCCGATCGAAACCGGAGAAGCCGCTGCCGAGGACGTGGAACCGGTGCCAAAGGTCGACGAGGAGATCACCGCCGAGCTGGATGTGGAGGAGTTGCCGGAGCCCAGCTCGTCGCCGCCGGCGCCGGTCGAACCTCGCGAGACCGATGATGGCGGCGAGTTCGAGCTCGATCTTTCCCCGCTCGAGGCGGCGCCAAAGAACCTGACGGATGCCATCGACGCCGCCGCCGCCGATCCGACTGAACGGATCTCGTCGCGGGTGGCCGAGTTGTTTACGGAAGCGCGGATCCTCTCCAACTATGGATTGGAGTCGAAGGCGACGGATCTTTGCGATCAGATTCTCGACCTCGACCCGGAGCATCTCGAAGCCTGCGCGCTGGCCGTGCGCTTGCACGCGGCCGACCACCCCGACCGTGCGGTTACCCTGGCAAAGAAAGCGTTTGCCTTGGCGGAGGCCGAGGGACGGGACCAGCTTTGGGCCGAGCTCTCGGAGTTCCTCGAGGAAGAAGGTTTCGACGTAGACGGTAGCGACGTGTCACCTCCAGTGGTCGCACCGGTACCCGAGCCTGGGCCCGAGCCCGAACTCCCATCTGGGACGGCAACGGATCTTCAGGTGGAGGCTGAGACAGAGACTCTGCCGGAGACCGAGCCGGAGACCGAACCGGAGGTCGTTCCGTCGTCCGATGAGCGCCTGGATTGGCTGCGTTCCGATGCGTCACCTGTTCCGGAAACCACCGCCGATGATCTTTTTGGCGACGAAGAGGAGTTTTTCGACCTGGCGGCAGAGCTCGAGCAGGAGTTGCGCGGCGAGGAGTTTCTGGACGCCGAGTTTGAGGCGAGCCCGCCAGAACAATCCCTGGAGGAGATCGTCGAGGGGTTCCGCAAGGGTGTTGCCGAGACCCTCTCCGACGAGGACTATGACACGCACTACAATCTGGGAATCGCGTATCGAGAAATGGGACTCGTCGACGAGGCCATTGGAGAGTTCCAGCTGTCGGCGAAAGACCCGCGCTATCTCGTGGAGTGTTGCTCGCTTCTTGGCGCCTGCTTTCTGGAGAAGGGGTTCCCGGACCTTGCGGCCAAGTGGTTCGAGCGGGGTTTGAAGTCGGAGCACATTACGGAAAAAGAGACTCTTGGCCTGCTCTACGAACTGGGGAATCTTTACGCATCGACGGGTGAGCGGGAAGCGGCGCTCGAGACCTTTGCCGAGATCTACGGGATCAACTCCAACTACCGCGATGTGGTAGCGCGCCTGGAAGAGCTGAAGCAGGCCGACTAACTCGATGGAACGAGAGCGCGAAGGTCGCACGCTTCGGTGGGCGATCGCCTTGGTCGTTTTGGTGGTGCTTGGAGTCGTCCTTCTTGGGCGAGGCCGGCAAGTCTTCCAGCCCGAGCCCCTGGCAGCGTGGGTCGCTGTGCAAGCGGAAGGTAGCGACCTAGCGGTTGTCGGAAAGGTCGAGCTCGAGGCCGGTACTGCTTTCGACCTTTATGCGGTGGTCGAAGCGGAGAGGCGCAACGGTGAGAAAGTCTATTTCACCGAAGCCAAGAGGGTTGAGCTCGCCGGGCGAGAGCTCCCCGGTTCTTCCTTGAAACCTTGGCGTGGACGCACTACGCCGAGGATTCTCTGGTTTACGGTCGAGGCGTTTCCTCCTTACAGCGAGTGGTCCGGCGGGCCGCGCGATGGAGAGTTGGAGTATCGAACGGTCTTTCAACCGGATTGGCCGGCGGCGTGGACGGTGCCGGGGACGATCAAACCAAGCGTAGAGAATTACTTGCCGGGTCAACAGGACGCGCTACGTCAGGCACGGTTCGGGACCCAGCGTTTTCGAGTAAGGGTGGAAGTCCGAAGTGACCAGAGTGCGATCCTTCCGCAGCTGGTGCTCGAGTCCTGGGGTCCGGAGGAGATCGGGAAGCGGTCCGAACACTTCCCCGGAGTGGTGGCGGCCCTGCGCGGATCGCTTGCCGAGCCCTCGGCGGTATTTGGACTTCCGCAGCTCGAGCCGAGCTCTGAGACGACCACCGAGGATCGCCGGCTATTGAGGGAGTGGCAAAGCCGGAGGCTTGCCTTCTCGAGGGTTACCCTGCTCAAGGCCTGGTTGGATTCCATGGCGATGGCATGGGAGGATCTGTCCTGGCGCAGTGTCGACCTGAATGCGGCCGCGGAGCGTGGCGGCCCCGGTGATCTCGTGAGGGCCGGAGAGCGTCTGGTCTGGGTCTTGGAGGACCGGGGACGACCCGGTGCTCTGGACTACGAAGATCTCTGCTTGGATTTCGTTCGCGGGGCGCGGGTTTCGACCCTGCGGCAGGTTTTTAGCGGTACTGGGCTGGTCGAGTTGGCCGCCTTCGAGCGAGAGGAAGGACAGTAAGCCATGGGCAAACGGGTGACCTTGGTTCCAGGCGACGGGATCGGACCAGAAGTGACGGACGCCGTCGTTCGAGTCCTGGCGGTGGCTGGTGCCGATATCGAGTGGGAGACGCGTCACGCGGGCACGGCGGTGGTCGAAGAACACGGAGATCCTCTACCGGAGAACGTCCTCGAGTCGATTCGCCGCAACAAAGTGGCTCTCAAGGGACCGGTCACAACACCGGTTGGGCACGGCTTTCAGTCGGTCAACGTGAGACTGCGCCGGACACTCGACATGTTCGTCAACTTGAGACCGGTCGAGTCGCTGGCCAATGTGCCGAGTCGCTACAAAGACGTGGATCTGGTGATCGTGCGCGAAAACACCGAAGGGCTCTACAGCGGTCTCGAGCATGAGGTGATCCCGGGAGTCGTCGAGAGCTTGAAGATCGTCACCGAAAAGGCCTCGAGCCGGATCGCCCGCTTTGCTTTCGAGTACGCAAGAAAGAACGGACGCAAGCGGGTGACTGCAGTCCACAAGGCCAACATCATGAAGCGCTCGGACGGGTTGTTTCTGGCGTGTTTTCGCGAGGTGGCCGCCGGATACCCGGACATCGAGGCGGACGAGCGGATCGTGGACAACATGGCGATGCAACTTGTAGTACGGCCGAACGACTTCGACATGCTGGTGATGCCCAACCTCTACGGAGACATCCTCTCGGACCTTTGCGCCGGCCTCGTGGGTGGTCTGGGTGTCGTCCCAGGTGCCAACCTGGGTGTCGAGACAGCCGTCTTCG
>JAOTZA010000324.1 GCA_029861655.1 Acidobacteriota bacterium
GTCGACACGGGGGTCGACCGCTACATCCCAATTGCCATCCACCTCGGTCGACACGGGGGTCGACCGCTACATCCCAATTGCCATCCACCTCGGTCGACACGGAGGTCGACCGCTACACCACTACACGGAGGTCGACCGCTACACCACTACACGGAGATCGACCGCTACACCACTACACGGAGGTCGACCGCTACACCGCTACCCGCGGATGCCGGCTCTCCATTCGGTCGACACGGAGGTCGACCGCTACAGCGATCGCTACAAGTCGAGGACACCACGCACCGCCGCCTCGATCGCTCCGGGCTCGAGCTCTTCAAGCCGGTAGGAGACGTTGGCAATGGGCTTGTTGGCGGTCAACACGCGACTGAGATGGATCGGTGTCCCTTCGATCACCACATCGGCCTCGGTGGCATTGATCGTGGCCTCGAGCTCTCCGATCTGTTCCGCCCCGTAACCCATGGCCGGTAAGATCCCGCGGGCGTTGGGGTACTTCTCGTAGGTCTCGCGGATCGAGCCCACCGCAAAGGGCTGCGGATCGACGATCTCCGCGGCTCCGGCCTCGCGAGCCGCAAACCATCCGGCGCCGCGGTCCATGCCGCCGTGGGTGAGGGTGGGCCCGTCCTCGACGACCAGAACCCGCTTGCCACGGATGAGCTCGGCGTCGTCGACCTCGATCTTCGAACGGCACTGCACCACCCCGGCCGTCGGGTTGTAGCGAGCACAGCTGGCGAGAACGTCCTGGACGTTGCGCGGATCCGCGGTCTCGACCTTGTTGACGATCAACAAATCGGCCAGCAGGAAGTTCGTCAATCCGGCGTAGTAGGAGAGCTCGTGGCCCGGCCGGTGGGGGTCGAGTATCGTGATGTGGAGATCGGGTCGGAAGAACGGCGTATCGTTGTTCCCCCCGTCCCACAACAGAACCTCCGCCTCGTCCTGAGCTTGTTCGAGAATCCGGTGATAGTCGACACCGGCGTAGACCACAAAACCGGCCTTGATCAGCGGTTCGTACTCCTCGCGCTCCTCGATCGTGCAATGGTGAAGGTCGAGATCACCGTACTCGGCAAAGCGCTGGCAGGACTGGGCCGAGAGGTCGCCATAGGGCATCGGGTGACGCACCGCGACCGCTTTCTTGCCCATCTTGGTGAGCAAGCGCGCGAGAAAACGAGTCGTCTGTGACTTTCCGGACCCTGTGCGGACCGCGGTCACCGCGATGACGGGTTTGGCCGCCTCCAGCATGGTGTTCCCGGCGGAAGCCAGCACAAAGCTGGCACCCCAACTGGTGACCCTGCCGGCGTGCTCCATGACGTACTGGTGCGAGACGTCGGAATAGGAGAACCAGACCTCGTCGACTCCGTACTTGCGGATGATCTCCTCGAGCTCCGCTTCCGGATGGATGGGTACTCCACGCGGATAAAGCTCTCCCGCCAGCGCTGCCGGATAGGCGCGGTCGTCGATGTTGGGGATCTGAGCCGCAGTGATCGCTACCACCTCATAGGCTTGCTCGTTGCGGAACAGACAATTGAAGTTGTGGAAGTCGCGTCCCGCGGCCCCCATGATCACGACTTGTTTTCTCTTCATTTTTGCCTCCCGAGCGATTCTCTCCCGCCAACGCCTCTCCCGGCCCACCCTGCCGAGTGGGCGAAAGGTGTCCGCCCAATGGGGTATTGCGGCTACCGCCCGGCGGCGTAAGTTGGCACCGAAGGGAGACCAGGACGATGATTCGCGACCAAGACGCACTCGACTATCACGCCGGCAAACGCCGGGGAAAGCTCGAAGTCGTATCCAGCAAGCCCTGCCGGACCCAGAGAGACCTGTCTCTCGCCTACACCCCCGGGGTCGCCGTGCCCTGCCGGCGAATCGAGAAGGACCGCGACGCCGCGTACACCTACACCGCCAAAGGCAACCTGGTGGCGGTGGTCTCCAACGGCTCCGCGGTGCTGGGTCTGGGCGATATCGGCGCCGTCGCCGGCAAGCCCGTGATGGAAGGCAAGGGCGTACTCTTCAAGCGCTTCGCCGACATCGACGTCTTCGACCTCGAGCTCGACACCCACGACGCCGACCGCATCATCAACGCGGTCACGCTCCTCGAACCCACCTTTGGTGGTATCAACCTCGAGGACATCAAGGCTCCGGAGTGCTTCTACATCGAGGAAACCCTCAAGAAGAAGATGTCGATTCCGGTTTTTCATGACGACCAGCACGGCACGGCGATCATCTCGGGCGCGGCCTTGCTCAACGCGCTGGAGATCGTGGGCAAGAAGATCGAGGACGTAAGGGTCGTCTTCAATGGCGCCGGTGCCGCCGGCGTCGCTTGCGCGCGTTTCTACCTCACCCTCGGGGTGAGTCGCGAGAATCTGATCCTTTGCGACAGCCAAGGCGTCGTCTACAAGGGCCGAGATACCGGGATGAATCCCTACAAGGTCGAACTGGCTTCCGAGACCAAGACACGCACCCTTCCCGAGGCGCTTCACGGCGCCGACGTTTTTGTCGGTCTGTCGGTCAAGGACTGCCTCACCCAAGACATGGTGCGCTCGATGGCCGATCGCCCGATCGTTTTTGCGATGGCCAACCCGGACCCCGAGATCACCTACGAGGAAGCCAAGGCGGCGCGCCCGGATGTGATCATGGCCACGGGTCGTTCGGACTACCCCAACCAAGTCAACAACGTCCTCGGTTTCCCGTTCATTTTCCGCGGCGCCCTCGACGTCCGTGCTACTGCGATCAACGAGCCGATGAAGCTGGCGGCAACCCACGCCTTGGCGACATTGGCGAAGGAGGACGTGCCCGACTCGGTGATGAAGGCGTACGGTCTCGAACGGCTGCACTTCGGTCCCGAGTACCTCATTCCCAAGCCCTTTGACCAGCGGGTGCTGATCTGGGAATCAGCGGCCGTGGCCGAAGCGGCCATGAAGAGTGGCGTGGCCCAGCTCGAGATCGATCTCGACGAGTATCGGGATCATCTGGAGAGCCTTCTCGGCAAGGCCCACGAGGTGACGAGGATGTTGATCCATCAGGCTCAAAGCAACCCGCAGCGGGTGGTTTTCCCGCAGGGAGAAAACGAAAAGGTCCTGCGTGGCGTCCAAGTGATCGTCGACGAAGGCTTTGCGAAGCCGATTCTTCTGGGTCGCGAAACGGCCATCCGCGAGTTGATCGCCGAGCACGAGCTACACCTCGACAGCATCCCGATCATCGACCCCAAACGCTCCGAGCTATCCGAACACTATTCCCGGGCTCTCTACCGCACTCGCCGCCGCAAGGGAGTCACACTGGTCGACGCGCGTCAGCTGATGCGTCAGCCGACGGTCTTCGGGGCGATGATGGTCGAGAAAGGCGATGCCGACGCCATGGTCGCGGGGATCACTCAGCACTACACGGACACCCTGCGACCGGCGCTCCAGATCATGGGCACCCGCGACGACGTGTCGCGAGTCGCCGGTCTCCACATGATGATGGTCCGAGACCAGGTCTATTTCTTCGCCGACACCACCGTCAACATCGAGCCCGACGCCGAGACCCTCGCCGAGATTGCCATCTTGAGCGCCGAAACGGCCCGCCGCTTTCATGTCGAGCCCAGGGTCGCGATGCTTTCGTTCTCCAACTTCGGAAGCGCCAAACACTCGTCGGTCGATACGGTGAGACAAGCCGCAGCTTTGGTGCGAGAGAGGGCTCCGGGCCTGGTGATAGACGGTGAGGTACAGGCGGGAACCGCGGTGCGGCCGGAGCTGCTAGCCGAGGTCTACCCCTTCTCTTCGCTAAAAGACGGTGCCAACGTACTCGTGTTCCCCAAC
>JAOTZA010000325.1 GCA_029861655.1 Acidobacteriota bacterium
ATCGCTCAGGATGTTGAACGCTTGGGTAACCCCTTGGAAGTCGATCTCGGCCTGGTGTTTGTCGGCGTCCTGAAACCGATCGGGATGCCGTTCTCTCGCCAGCTCCAGAAAGCGCTCACGGATTTGTCGGCTCGTCGCGTTCTGCGGCAGCCCGAGGATTTCGTAGTGATTGTCAGTCATTTTGGTTTTAGGGCCTCTTTATCTTATACAACCTTTTTGCCGCCGTCCGAACTGCGTTGGCCAGGTTGCGATCGCGCGAGAACTTCTGGATGTCTCTGACCGCTAGACGCGGCAAGAACCGCAGAGCCACACCCACCGGTGTACGTGGGTTGCGGGCAAGCGCTGCCACCACCGCGTACTTGCGAGTCCACTGCCGGTTCCGCGAGATGGCTTCGAGAACCTCCCCGACCACCGCCCGGTTGGACGCAACGCGTTCGATCTCGGAATCCGTCATCGGGTTGTTTCTCAAAACAGAGGTCGCCACCATCGGGTTAGGGTCGCGAATGAGGATCGATCGTATCGTCGGCGAGCCACCTCGCGAAAGCTTGAGTCGTACGGGAACCTGCAAGCTTCTAATCTGGGTCTCGTTGAGGCCGGTCAGCTCGTCGATCTCTCCCTTTTCCTCTCCCGGCTCTATCTGACGGGCCTCATCGAGCGCCTGCTCGACTTCCGATTCGGTAAGCTCGTCCGCTTCTCGCTCGATCTCCTCCCGGCTCTTCGCCGGGGCCCGTTTCTTGGGCAGCAGGTGATCGCGATACTCCTGGATCCTTCGCTGGGAAAAACTACTCAGACGCTTGTTTGCTTCCAGCGCTTCGAGAATGCCCGGTTCCTCTACGATCGCATCCTGCCTGAGCAAGAGGATCTCTTGAAGATCCGGGTCCAGATCGGGCGCCAGCTCGATCAGCAGATCATGCGAGACGCTACGGCGGCTCAGAACGGCCTGCAAGACGGCGGTGTCTCGGAGGTTACGGGCGAAGTAATGGATCACCCCCGGCTCGGCGCCGGCGATTAGCCTAGCGACGACCTGTGGGTCAGTCGCCGCCAGCGCCTTGCTGGCCAACTGCGCCACCTCGGAATCCACCGACGCTGCCAAGGAAACCTGGAGGGGTATCAACTCGCCCCGAGCCAGAGGAACGAGTCCTTGCGCCGCAAGCACCTGCAGCTGGCGATTGCCACCCGCGAGAATCTTCTCGACGAGCGCATCCGAAACGGAGGCTTCGGTCACTCGGCGCCGCTCTCCAACGCTTGGACGAGGTCCAGATCGATCAACACGTCGCGCACCACCCGGCCACGGGCGAAATCGAGCCCATGCACCTTGCCGTTGACCTCCAAATGAACACCCTTCGGGTTGCCCAACGTCAGCCGGATCGCTTGCTCGGCTTCGAGCCTCATCGACTCCCCCTGTACATGAAGCTCGCTTAACCTACGCTCGCCATCCACTTCCACTTCGACCCAGCAGTCCTCGGTAAAGTCCATCGTCATGACGATCGGAATCGCCGGTTCCGGCTGGGAGCCGGGAGCCTCCCCGACGGTCACATTATCGGTCACACCTGCGGCCGGCACCGGAGGGGCAACCACCGGCGCCGCCATCGGCGGCGGCTGACGTTCCTCGTCAGACCTGGGCAAGAATCTTGCGGCGGCGTAGATCAGTCCCAGAAGCGCCACCAAAGCCACCACCGCCACGATCAGGGGCATACGTGACGACGACGACGAACTCTGCCCGATCCGCTCGCTTCCCGAGCCGACTTCAGCCTCGGCCGTGTCACGATCTGCGGTCAGGTAGGAGTTGACGACCTCATCGGGATCCAAACCGACATATTTGGAGTACTCACGCAGGAAACCGCGAGCAAAGACCGGAGCCGGCAAAACATCGAATCGGTCCTGCTCCAGGGCCTCCAGATAACGAAGGCTGATCTTGGTGACATCGGCGATCTCGCGCAGCGGAATTTCGCGAATCTCGCGCTGCCGCCTCAACCAGGTGCCAAAAGTGATCTGGTCGCGCCCGGACTGGTCTTCCCAGGGAGGCTGTCGATCTTTCTTTTTCTCGGTAGCCGGCATTTGTACCCTGAGCGAGAGCGGGATGACTTTAGCAGTTTCTGCGAGCAGCCCCACGCAGCAGATCGGCGCGCCGGCGCACCGAGGCTGCGATTCGCCGGTCCCTCGCGATCTTGCCAAGATCCACCTTCTTGAGGGTCGGGAGGAGGTCCAGGGCCACGGTGACCGGCGTGCGGAAATTCAGCGCGGCAGCGACCCGAAGAAAGTAGCGGTGTCTCCACTTGCGATCCCGCAGGATGAGCTCGATCACCTCGGGCCGAGCGCTCTCGCTCACTACCAGCGGGCCGAGAAGACCCTCGGTCAGGCGCGGGTTCTCGAGCAGTGCTGCAATCACCCGTATGTCCGGATCGTGCCGCAGTCGAACGATCAGGCCGGCACCGGCCTTTCGGGCAATCACCGTCTTCTCTCCCGCGGCCAGACCGGGCAGTCGCTGCACCAGCCGCTGATCGGCGAACCGCCTGACCCGTGGTGGCACCCTGGGATCGGCTCCCATGTTGACGAGGTCGCGCCAGAAAAGAGTCGCCAAGAGGTCGAGGGAGCGCGCAACCGGGGTGCGCGGGTGCTCTGCCAGCTCGCGGCGCACTTCGTGAGCCGTGAGGAGGCGCTTTTCGGCCAGCAGCTCCTCGATGACTCGCTGGCTCACATGCGGGTTTCTCAGCAGGCGGCGAGCGACTCGCGGGTTGATCTCGTTGATGTGCGACCGGACCAGATCGAAGAGATCGGCCTCGGAAGCTTCACCCAGACGACGCTCGAGATCTTCCAGATCGCCAGACTCGGACACTACGATACTCTACCCCGGCCAAAAACACGCCATGGTGGTTTCAAGACAATCTCGAAAGCTCATAGAAGGCGGCGATTTCGTCGGTCTCGAAGACGAATGGCTCGCGAGGCTGACCGATGATGCGAGCGACCTGGCCTATTTCATTGGCGTCGCCCGGGCCCTGGGCGGCAATGGTCAGGAGAGCCGTGCGGGAGACCTCCTCGAACTCCTCGACGACCATCTCGTAGGCGAGGGCCTGTGGGAAGACCGGCTGACAGTCTTGAAAGAAGCCGGTTCGCTACTCCACGCCGGGGGTGGACTCCATGAGGCCATCCTCGAGACTCTTCGCCGGCTGCACCCCGAGAGCCCGAGCCGGGAGGGCTTGATGGAACTCGTCGGGCTGCATCGGGCCGTCGACGACCACCGAAAAACCTGGGACAAGGCGGCGCGGTTTCGAACGCTCATGAGCTTCGAGGTCGACTCTGTGGTGTGGATGAAGGACAAGGGCGCCGGACGAGTGGTCGAAGTCAACCTGGAACTCGAAAAGATCAAAATCGACTTCGAAGATCATCCATCTCTCGCGGTTGGGCTTCGGGCGGCTGGCAAGCTGCTGCGTCCACTGCCATCGGACCACTTTCTACATCGCAAGCTGGAGAGCCCCGATGAGATGAAACGGCTGGCCGACAAAGATCCGGCCAACCTTCTGCAACTGGTGCTCGAGAGTCACGAGGAACCGATGTCGGCGACGGCGATCCGCAAAGCCGTCAGCGGACTCGTGAGCGAGACCCGCTGGAGTTCCTGGTGGTCCGCTGCCAAGGGGCACCCTCACCTCATAGCCTCCGGCAAAGGCGCCCGCCAGACCTATAGGCTGGCCGCGAGCCAGGCAGAAGCGAAGGACCAGATCCTCGAGACCTTCCGCACCAGGGAGCTCGACGCACAGATCGGGACCTAC
>JAOTZA010000049.1 GCA_029861655.1 Acidobacteriota bacterium
GGCGGAACGCTGAAGGGGGGTAGTAGCCCCCAAAAGGGTCCCATATGGGGACTTAATGGGGGGGGCTTCTGCACGGGGAGCGGAAGGACCCTCGCGGCGGTTCGAGCCACTCAAAAAACGAAAGGCGTCCCAGCCCAGCTCGCGCTCTTTACCCCGCTGTAAGGTTCGTCCTGGGCCTTGTAGAGGGTAGAGCTGGGTAGCCGAGCGAAGTTCTTTGCCGCCGCGATCTCGCCTGAGATTCGGTAGGCTGCCTGTCTCACCGGGTCGGCTGCTAGGTGCGTGTAGCGCTGCGTGGTTGTGGCCTGGGTGCGGCCCGGCAGCTTGCCGTCGCGGTTTCACGTCAAGCGAGCGGTTCTTCGGCACTGCTCGAACTCGCCGCCGAATTGATTCATCGATTGGGCAAGCTCGTCACCGGGCCGCTGCCAAGTTCGCGGTTGATGATCTTGCAGACCTTTTCTAACGGCCCGCCCTTGAAGTCGTGGAACACCAGGCCCGACCGGTACCGCTCGCTGCTGTCTGCAAACAACTGTCGCTCGCTTGTTACCACCGCTGCCGCGATGGAAACCTTGACGCTGTCTTGCGTGTCCTCGGAAGGCAGCAAGAATCTCAACTGCTCCACGATGCCGTTGCGCGGGAGTGGAACCGGCGTCAGAATCGCAGCGCCCGCTCTGCTTATGTTTTCTATCGTCCCTCGCCGCACTACCGGTGAGTCACGAAGTCGAAAACGCGCGGGAAGAGGCTGCGTCAGTCGCCGAAACTCGCGCCGCTCAGCAGATACACGCACAGGCATTTTTCGGTTCCGGGTAGCTTGGAACTTCCATTCCATTTTAAGAGGCGCTTGCTGTCAAATAGATCCATTGCCATCGCTCGATTCTCGAACTCGCGGCCGCGACATGGTCGTGACAACCGAGGTGTACGGGGAGTGCGACATCCATGCGGGACCGGATTTTTCCGTCGTGGGACCGGGCGGTGACTTGACCCTGACCGCTGGAAAACAGGTCGTCTTCTTTGACGGCGTCGAGATCGACGGGACCGCGACGATCGGCATCGACCCGGATCTCCAGGTCACCGCCGCCCTCGAAGCGGCGGCCCGGGCCGGTTTCAGAGTGCCGTAGATGCAAAGGGTGGCCACTTCGTCTGGCCGGTTCGCGGCGGACAATGATTGGCTCTTGGGCTCGTTGACCCGTTCGCTCCCGGCCGCAGCCGCTCGGCTTTCTGTCTCTCGCTCCTAAAGCCGGAGCGCAGGAGCTAGGTTAGCGTTTCAGCGGCGCTACTTCTCCCTTCGCCTTCCCGTTCATCGCCGCCGTAATCTCACCTGAGATTCGGTCCGCTGCCTGTCTTACCGGATCGACTTACTAGGTGAACTGGCTATTTCGTGTCTACCTGAATCGATAGCTCCGAATCCCTGACAGCTGCCCACCTGCTGGGGTGTTGCTGTTCTTCCATTGCGGGCGTAGGTGTGGAGTTACCTCGAAAAAGGCACACCTGGGAAAACCCAGGGCCGCAAAGCTACGGGTCCGTGAATCCTCCAGACCGCCGGGCTACCGAAGGGTAGTGAGCGACGCCCTACACCCCAAACCAGATGCGGGAGGAATGAAGAATGAAGCGAATACTCTTCACGATGATCTTGGCTGGAGTGATGCTAGCCCCGGGTCAGACGACCGGCCAGATGCTCTTCATGCAGGGCTGCGACGCCTTCGAGCTCGTCGAGGACCTGGGCGCGGACGCCGAAGGCGTGACCCGCTGGGTGGTGCGGAGCCTCAAGGACGAAAGGGAGCTGACGTACGTGTTCGACACCATTGGACTGGTACCGCGCCCTACCGAGGATCCCACCAAGTTCAGCGGCAAGGGGTACGTGGCCTGGAAGATCGAGGGCACAGGCATTGAGGGCACCAATCTGACCGAATTGGAAGGGACCATCGATGCCTCCTTCAATTTCACTGGCTTTGCCGAGGGTCAGACATTTCGCGGTACGGTCTACAAGAGCGGTGGGTTTTCGGCCACCGTCGGTGGCAATCTGGTAACAGGGTTAGTTTATGAGGCTGCAACCATCGTTGCCTGCAAGGCCGGCTTCGGCTCGAAGGTGAGGTGAAGAGTACGACTCGTGGGGGGCGAAGATCGCCCTCCAGTTGACGATCGGCGGAGGAGCGGTCGCGCTCGTAAAGCCGGAGCGCATGGAACAGCCTAGCGCCGCTCGGTGCAGTCGCCCTGAGTTCCAAAACTACTCAGCTTCGGGGCGGGAGTGGTGAAGGTATACATGAAGAGGACGTGCGGGGCCCCGCATGGGGGGGTACCCCCTCCTCCCCCGAGGGTGCAAATTAGGGTGCATCGGATGCCAACTTCCGGCCACTGAGGACGGCGACCGGCAACAGGGGAGGGAGGAGCAGTGAGTAGCAGAGGGCCTTCTACCCCTTGCTGTTTCGGGCGGTGGGAGGTTGGGAAGAGTTGCCGGTTGTGGAGGCTGGAATTGGCCTGATTGCGAGTTAAAATCCCAAGTAGAATCACCGGACAAGTCTTGAGTTCGACGCCTTACAGAATGAGTCCGGAGTATGGCGACAACCCAAAGCGTCCAGAGAGGAGCAAAGATGGATTTGATGATCACGGCACACCTAAAGCAGAGTTTCGATAATTGGAAGGAGCTCTTCGATAACGACAGCGCCAGAGCCGAGTACTGCGACGAGAGCAAGACCATGGTGGGCAACGTGGACGACAAGACCGCCCTGATCGCACTCTTCGGTGTTGACCAGGCGAAGATGAACGCGCGGCTATCCAGTCCTGAATTCGCCGAACTGGTCAAGGATTATGTCGAGAGGCACGACATCTACACTCTCGGCGAGATTGCTCTCAACTGAGTTGTGTTCATGCTGTGCCGGTTCGCGGCGGGTGATGATCGGGTCTTCGGGGCTTTGGCTCTTTGGGGGGTGCAGGGCCTCACCTGCACAGTGGTCGTACACCCGCACCACCGCCTGACGTACACATCCAACCGGGGGGAGCCGCAAGGCTCCCTCCGGTCTTGTTTGTAGCTGGACATTCGAGGGATCGTGGGTGACCAAGTAGGTGACCGGAATCGGTACAGCAGACGCAAGCCCTTTTGCTGCAACTGGATAGCAGCACCCCGCGACAGCCTCCGGAGCCGTGGGTGTTCCCTGCGATAGGCGAGCAGCCACAAGTCGCCGTGACACACTTCTGACACACTCAGGTACAACATCCGACCACATTCGCCAGCGAAGCACAGCGAGGGCGTTGGCCGAAGATCACTCTCGCTGTTGTTGAATATGCTTGTCGAGCGTTGTCGCTGATTGCGTGTCGCCCGTCTTGAAAACCGGCGAGCCTTCACGGGTTCCGCGGGTTCGAATCCCGCCCCCTCCGCCAGCTACCTGACTTCAAGCCAGCTACGGCGACAGCATAGTCCCGATCCAAGGATGTTCTCGTCCGGCGTAGAGAGAACGCAGTCTGGCTCGGAGTACCCGCTCTCGGTGTAAATCAAGTCCGCGACCCATCCGTCAATCCAGTCGGCCTCGCGAGTGGGACAAACTTGTTCGTAGACCTCCTCTGCTCGTGCATTGAACTTCTTCTTGTACGTGTGAATCTAACGCCGCGCTCCTCCCCGGGGAATCCGAGCGTCTCGGATCGCTATTTGGAGCGTAGAAGCGGGCAGGCAAAGTACGTCGACGTCTCGAAGATCTCGATGTGCCCGAGCTGCACGTGCACTTCCACTTCGTCGGCACTAGTCAGCTCAAAGTTGACGTATCCGTCCTCGTCCGGGTCGTGGGCAGCTAGGCCTTGCTGAGTAAACACGACCATCTGCACCCACCAGCGACCACCACTGTACTCGGTGTCGCCAGGGACGTTGCTGGACACTCCGCGTTGCCCCATTAGACCGCTCATCGAGAAGTTGTAGAGCAGGTCGACCGATTGGCTCGGGGGCTGCTTGAAGCTCGTTGGCGTCAGGACGGTGTCCCAGGTGACGCCGTCGCCCCAGAGAGCGTCCTCGACTCGCTGGGCGCCGCCGGCCTCGGCCGGCGAGCCGGCCAGGATGAAAACGACAGACAGTGCAACAATCCAAGCGCTCTTGTGACCGATCATTCTTTGATCCTCCTTTTGCGAGAGAGATTCGTCTGGCTACATGAGAAGCGTACCGGCCAGATTTCCCGAAACGATCCAGAGGAGGTCACAAATCGGTCACATCGGTGGGCTCGATCGTCAGGCTAGTCGTGAAGCGATGGGTCGGTAGGTCGAACGTGAAGCGCGTACCTTTTCCGTCCTCGCTCCAGACGTCGACTGTCGTGCGGGATCAGATCCGCTCGACGATGCTGGTCACAGAAGTCGCTCGTATCGGACCTACTCGGCGCGGTGACGACGGATTCGACCAGATCCTAGACCGAAGTCGGATAAGGGCGACCTAGAGCCTCGCTAGCCTACTTGACTGCCTCGCAAATCCGGTAGGGGGGCAGATTGCGCAGGTCGATGTCACAGCGGACCTCGGAGAAACACCGATCGAGATGAGTGCGCAGGAAACGACGCGCTTGATAGAACATCTGGTAGGTCACGAAACTGCCACCGTCGGTCAGTACGGCGTGCGTGTCGGCGACAATGCCGAGCGCCGTTTCCGGATCGAACCAGAAGAACGGAATCCCGGAGAGGACGTAGTCAGCCAACCCGAGTTCCTCCCCCTCGAGGATGTCGAGCACCCGCTGGGCCGAGTCGCGCACTACCGTGAGCCGCGGATCGTCGATCCGCGCTCTCAGTCCGGTGGCGAGATCGGCATTAGCTTCGATTACCACGAGCCGGCCTTCGGATGGCAGGCGCTCGAGGAGGCGCCGCGTCAGGACCCCGCTTCCGGGACCGTACTCAACTATCAACCCGGCCTTTTCAGGGTCCACTTTCGATGCGATGCGCTCAACGACGGCTGACGAAGTCGGCAAGAGTGCGGCGACTTCCTTGGGATCTTTGAAGAAGGCTTGCAGGTGAACTCCGATAGATTGGTTCATGAAATCTGGCTCCCTTCCTTGCCCAGCGGTCCTGAGTCCCAGCCTTACAGGTGCCAACCACTTCCGCAAGAAAGTCGGGGTCGTTTTTTTGGGGGGTGGATGAGGTCCTATATGTCGCCTTTATCGCGTCGCGCCTGCCGGTTGGTTCTGATCTCAGCGACCCGACAGGGTCCGCACCCAAGTCGGAAGAGGATCTGGGATAGAGTGACTCGTTCTCACAGGGGATACGAGGATGGGCGATAGACGGCTTCGGCACCGTGTCGGAGCGGTATCTCCCGGTCCAATTAGAAAAAGGGGAGCTTTCATGAAACAGAGGATGATCTGGATGCCGGCGCTGCTGCTGATCGCAGGGTTCGTGCCAGCAGTGGCGCAAGACGAGGAAGAGGCCGAGACCTATGTCTATGCTTCGTATTTCGAGTGTGACTCGACGCGACTGGCCGAAGTCGACGAGCTAATGGGCAAAACGGCGCCAATTTACGATAAGGCGAAGACGGACGGCGAGATCGCCAACTGGGGATGGCTACGCCATCACACCGGTGGCAAATGGCGCCGGCTCTTCTATGTTGTTGGCAGTGACGCGAATGCCTTGATGGACACGCTGGACGCGCTGGGCGAGAGGACCGATGAGGTGGAAGGCGCTGATGCCTTTGGCGAGATCTGCGGGGACCACGAGGACTATGTGTGGCGCCAGGCTGCGAACTCACCCGTGTCGGCGGCCGATGAAGCGGGCTCGTTCGGGGTCTCACAGTACTATCGTTGTAGCTTCAACGGTGAGGGGTTTGCGGACTCGATCGTCGAGTCTCACTTTGCCGAGGTTTTCAACGCCCATGTCGGCGAAGGTAAGCTCGTCAGCTGGAGCTGGCTGGCGCACCAGATCGGCGGCGAGTTCCGCCGGCTCCTGGCGTTCCGCGCTGCCAGTCGGGCGGACCTCTTGAACACTTGGGGCGAGATCGTAGGGGCGCTGTCAAATGAGCACGGCGGGGCACTGCGCGCCTTTAGTGACATCTGTTTTGCTCACGAGGACTATCTCTGGATGTCGGGTAGTTGAGTCCAGGACCTCCGGGGATCCGAGCTTGGTCTCACTACCGGTTCGGGTCTCCGGAGCGTCATCAAGACGGGCGTGGGTTAGCGGTCACTGCGGGTTCGAATCCCGCCTCGACCCTCGCCTTCAGACCGATACGGCAAAACCCAGCGAGCCGCGGAGTCGCCCTGGCGTTCGGCCTCGTTGTCGTCCTCAGTACCGTGTTCGGTTCGGGGCAAAGTAACGCGATACAGACCGAGACGATCGAGGAGACCCTTACAATCATGCGAGCGAAAGGCACATTTGAAGTCAAACTCAATCCACTGGAGACCTATAATCAGGCCGCGGGCGCGGAGCTTGGCCGCATGTCGATCGACAAGACGTTTGCGGGTGACCTCGTCGGCACCAGCCAAGGCGAGATGCTTACCGGCGGCTCGCCGGCCGAAGGCTCGGCCGGTTACGTCGCAATCGAGAGGGTAACCGGCTCCCTTCAAGGCCGGAGAGGCAGTTTTCTGCTCCAGCACTCGGGCACGATGACGCCCACGTTGCAGGAGGCAACCATCACCGTAATTCCCGGCTCGGGGACCGGTGAGCTCGAGGGGATCGCAGGCACCCTGTCGATCGAGATCGAGGAAGGCAAACACTTCTACGACTTCGAGTACACACTCCCGAGCAGCATGTGAACTCTGTGGTGGCATATCGTTAGGCTGCTGAATCGCATCTCGGTTGCCCATGGCACACCGAGAGCCGTTACGGCTGTCGACTGATCCGCTTCTACGCGTTCACCGGTTCCGCCGTCACTCCGTCGTTACTGGCGGACTGGCAACTGCGATACGGTTCGATTGCCGGAACATAGGTAGTCTCCTGGCCGATCGCGGGCGCGGCAAGATCGAACCTTCTGAAGCTCTCCCCACTAGAGGTGCCGTCCTTTTCTTGAGTCTCCTCTAGGGGGCGCGGCGACGGGATGTGTACTGAAATGCCAAGCCTGCGATACAGCCGATAATCGCTGCATACCATCCTGCCACTAAGGTGGCTATAACTGAAACAGCGACGGTCTCACGAAGAGCGTCTACGATGCTACGGTGAACGTTCCGATCTACAAGTGCTAAGTGATATGCGCCTAGGCAAGAAACAAAAAATACCACGAAGCCTGTGAGGGCTCCACGCCACCATCCTCCTTTAGGTTCTTCTGTTAACCAACTCTTGAAGAGCATCTTGGCAACGAAAAAGGCAGTGCTCATAGCGAGCACAGTGGTTAGCAAGCTGACGGCAAGGAAAATTATTATCGGTACGTGGTCGCCTTCCTGTACGTAGGCGGCAACCAACAGCACTACACAGCCAGCTAGGGCTAGGATGCAGAAAGCGAACGGTACCGCATTCTTTTTCGTCATAGATTGCGGATTGTGAGCTTACCGCCACCTGATCGCTTCTTCCGTCGAGGAACCGAGGTGCCATTTCGGCTTTGGCTCTTTACCCGACCCGACAGCGATATCCCCATGCTGCCTCCTTGCTAGATAATCCGCTTGACCATCTTGGCTAAAAGCGCCCTAACAAAATCGCGCTTCACGGCCGATACCCTCACCGGTTCCCATATTGGCGATGATGCCACAGGGCTGCGGGTAGGATGACTGATCGTGGGAGAGACGGTCGTTTGCTTGAGGGGTTGATCGAGGCGCTTGGATTCGAGGTGGTGCTGGGCGCTGGTGCTGCACTGATCTACGCACTCGTCGGGGCGGGAGTCCTTTATGTGTGCCGGATCCTGGTGCGCAGACGTCGCGAAATTTCATGGAGCCGATTCATGGTGGCGGTCCTGGTCGCGACGGCCGTGGCGACCGGTACGATGTTTGTCCTGGCGGATAGCATTTTTAGTAGCGGCAATGTCGGCGGTGGTAGCGGCATTGGAGCCGTTATTGCGGTGGTCTTTGCCTTCGTTGGCGGCGGGATCGGAGGACTCTTCGTGCTCCTGATTTCTGGTTTGCTGCTCGGCAGTTCGCGCGGGTCGGCGTCGCCCCCTATCTCTGATGTCGCGGCTCGAGGTCGTGGTGGAAG
The DNA here is from genome assembly GCA_029861655.1 of Acidobacteriota bacterium. Lineage (GTDB taxonomy): Bacteria > Acidobacteriota > Thermoanaerobaculia > Multivoradales > JAHEKO01 > JAOTZA01. The sequence continues at coordinate 8,062 of JAOTZA010000049.1, forward strand.
CAACCTGGGACGCTTAGTGCTGCGGCTGGCGCTGATGGCGGCGCCATTGCCCGCACTGTTTCTGTCGCTGGCCATCGGGGAAGGGGCGGACACGCTGTTACCATGGTTGGACGTCGGAGAACTGGCACCGTATGTTCTTTTCGCCCTGGGCGCGTTGGGCCTGGCCGGGCTGCGCGAGAGCCTTTTTTGTTCGGAGAGTGATACCGGGCGGGACAAGAAGATCACGAAGTTCCTCCTTTGGATCGGCATAGTCGGGGCAGGCGCCGGGACCGGGATCCTTACCTGGATTTGGTTAACGTCAGGGCGCTACTTGCACCGGTCGAATCGACCTGTTGCAGAGTGGATGATCCTTCTGTCTCTTTCGGCCGCTCCGGGCGCAATCGAGGCCTGGCAGTTGCGCAAGCTCAAGTAGACTGGCTCGCTATTTGAGGCCGATGGAATCGGTTCACTGTACGAGACCGAAAACTGGCAGGCTGGCACGCAAGCGGCGAGATCCTCGGCAGAAGGGCTTCATCAAGATGGCGACATTTCAAGAGAAGAAACTGGCGGCGTTCGAGGCCGCCGAGCGCGCTCGCAAGCGCGCCCGCCTTGCCGCAATGATAGGAGTAGCTCTTTTGACAGCTGTTCCCGTCACCGGCGTTCTTTGGTTTGCTGTCCCGGCGATACTGGCTCTTCTCGCTTGTGTCTTTTGGTATCTGGTCTTCCAGAACCTGAAGAGTCGCGGCTCGACTTCGGCTCCTGTTGTGGAGGGAATGAACCCTCCTGAAAGACCGGCCGCGGCTGCGCTCGGCAGCGAGCCGCCGACCCACGCTCCACCCGAACCGGCAGGTCAGGCGATCGAAGATTGGGTCAGTTTGCAGTTGCGCCTTCCGGAGTCCCTGACTTTCAAGACGGAGAACGGCGAAGAAGTTGTGCTGGCTGCCGGCCCACGGGATATCTTGTTTCGCCTTTCCTTCGCTTCCGAGAGAGAAGACCAGGATTCGGATGCGATCGACTACCCCGTTTGTGACTTGCGGCTTTGCGACGACCAAGATACCTGGTGGCAAGTTTCCACCTACTTCGAGCCCTATGACTTGACGGCCCCGCTCGAAAGAGGAACGGGACCGATTCACTTTTGGCAAGACGTTCCGCAAGCTTGGAAGGAAGCGCTCGAGACATCGTGCTTGATTTCCGGAGTCGAGAGCTTGCTGGATAGCCGCGAGCGCATCGAGCTGTCGGTTGGTGACCGATCGGTGACCATGATGTTCAAGTATCAGGGTCCAGAGATCGATGTGGGCTGGTTGGATTCCGAGGGCAAACTCGTCGTGCGGGTCGCCAAGATGCACTACGAGCTTTGGAAGGATAGGGAGTTTGACGACATTGTCGATGGAGTCACCTTCGGCTATCTGCTCGATCCGGAGGGCATACTTCTGCCCACTTCGCCGGAGGCGCATTGGTCGGAGTGGAATGTGTGGGAGGAAGATCTCGGGGAAGATCGCCCGCTGCCCGTTCTTTCCAAAGTGATACCCACTTGAATGAGGACTTACCCATGAAGACATTAGCTGTGACGGTTCCACGCTTGGAGACGTGGCGCCTCGGCGGACGGGTCGGGCAAGGTTGGACGCGCGATTACTCTGGCAGCGGCTCTTCGCCTCCGTGTTCGAGCAGTAGACCGAGTCGTCGACCCCAGTGCTCAGCGGTCCTTCATGGAAAGCAGATTGCGCGACCCGGTCACGTTGAGACGGTAGTCGATGGCCACGCTGCTTTCCTCCCGCGTGTTGTAGTAGGGGCGAAAGAAGACTGTCAATCCTCCGTGAACTCGCTCGTCGTCGCTGCGAAAGAAGAACGTGTGGACCTTGCTTTTGGCCCAATTGTCTGAGCCCTTCTCGTAGCTGGCAGACCACTGCGGCGCATAGCCTGATTCGGGGGCCTCGTCCAGACGTTGCGATGGGGCTTTCTGAATTTCGCCATTCCCGATACGCAGCGCCGCCGACCAACTCGAGGGTTCGCTGAAAGTTCCGCCGGCCGCGCGTGTCATCGAGACCTGCACCAGATCGGGCCAGCGCTCGATATCCGCACCCTGAAACGAGCCATCCGCTACGACCTTGTGATACTTGAGTCCGATGCGCACATCACCGGAAGGCTCCGACGGCTCACGCCGGGCCCGAAACGTCATCGGTTGATCGCCGCGATTGAGCCGCGCTAGCTCGGCGTCGGACATCCGATCCAGCCCGATGACACTGTTTTGAGAAAACCGATAGCCGGATTTCACGAATGAGAGCCTGATCGACGTGCCCCTACCCTTCAAGCTGAAGCTGCCGCTCGTGTCGGTCGTCACCAAAATGAAATCGTGCTCGCTTGTCAGGTCGTCGCGGACGACAGAGATGAGGGCCTCTACCGCCACACCGGGTAACGGTGCGCCGTCCTGGTCGATGACACGGCCGGAGAACTCGAAGTCTCTGTTTGTTGAATCTACAACCTCTTTAACCTGACGGAGATACTCCGCGCGCTGCGCGGCTTCGTACTCTTTTTCTAATGCCTGGCGCGCCTCTTCCGAGTCCTTGTCGCTCGAAGCCATAAACTCTTCAACCCGACGGTCCCAGTCCTTTTTGAACTTCTCCCTACGGTTCCACTCCTCGAGCTGCCGCTGGCGAGCCGTGCTTTCTGGCGAGTCGAGATTGGCACCAACCTCCTCGGCCTCCTCGGGCGCCGGGACCGGTGCTGGTTCACGCGAACCGGCATCGGGGCCACCGCAAGCGCCGTTCGCCAACACCGCAATCACGATTACCGGCCAGAACCAGCTCCGGTTCCTATGATCTGAATTCATCGTCTCGCTTCTGTGATGACCTGCCCAGCCCTCGAGAGGTGCGGCAAACTTAACGTCTTGCTCTATGCTATCCAGACTCATCAGGTCGGAAACGGAAGAACAGGCGGGCGCCATTCAAAAACACATCACTCAGATCGGAATCGTCGTGCTGGCGGTACTCGGAGTCCTGATCGGGCTCCATTTCTACCAGAAGAAGACGGTCGAAGGTCACGTCAAGGCCGGTTTTCTGGAACACGGGCTGGCCTCCGCGAACCCGGTCAAAAGAGACGTCATTCAGTACTACGAGGAATACGGCAAGATGCCCTCGTCGAACGACGAGCTCGGTCTCCCCGAACCCGCCGATCTCAGCGGCAGGTCTCTTCGCGGCATCGAAGTCACCGAGGGAGGGCAACTCATCCTTACCTTCAGCTACGAGCTAGGCGTCGATCAAGGGCGGATCTACCTGACCCCGAGTCTCGCCAACCCGACGATGAACTCGTGGTCCTGTACGACACCGAGCTACCCCAAGATCGAAAAGCTCATTCCGGAATGCGAATTCCGGGAACGAGGCTGATCAAGGCGATCCCGTGAACACCCGCCGGTGTCTGTTGAAGGCCGCGCGCACGAGTTGGCGCGTAAAGGCCTCGTGACCGGCCGGCTCTTGGAGCAGGCACAGATCCGCGCTCCCGGGGTCGGTCGCTGGGTAGTAGACACCGCAATTGGGGTTGATCTCCAGCATAAACGGCGTTCCCTGGGCGTCGACGCGAAGGTCGCAGCGGGCGAAGCTCGTTCCTCCCATCGCGACAAAAAAACGGGCGGCCGTATCACGCAATCGTTCCTCGAGCGCGGGGTCCGACACCGGGAAGGACGACAGCCGGTCGTAGTCGACCCATTTCAGCCTGTCGTGCTTGAAGCTTTCCCCGTCGGGGAAACGGTACTGCATGGGTATGTAGGTCGTAGGCCGTTGCGGATCGTCTGGGTTCTCCGCTACCAGAACCGTGCATTCGGTGCCTTCGATGTATTCCTCGATCATTGCGGCGCCGAAACGAGAGATGATCTTGCGCGCCTGTCGTCGCAGCCCGGCGGGGGTCCGCACGCGCGAGTGCCTGCTGAGGGCCACGCTCGCATAGCTGTTGTGGTGCTTGACGAACAGTGGAAATGTCAGCTGTTCACCCGCGCGCTGGACGTCGGCTTCATTTCGAGCGAAGGCATGGTTTGCAGTCGCGATGCCCTCGGCTCGACAAGCCTCCTTCATCCGCTCGCGGGTCGGCTCATAGAATTCGGAGTTGGCGCCGGTAAATGGCAGTTGAAGCTCTTCCAGTGTCTGGACGACCTCGATACCCGGTTCGTCCTGGTCGGCAGCCCCGTCGCAAAGATTGAAAAAGAGGTCGTAACCCTCCTTTGCGAGGTTTTTCACCTGCTCGACCGACGTCGCCTTCTCCAATGTTGCCAGGTGCCAAGTCGCCTCCGGCAGGAAGGGGCGAGGATCACACGGCCAGTCGTCGGCGGGGAAGGGATCGGCGTCGAGGTCCTGGTTGGTCAGCAAGCAGATTCGCATGGCGTGCCAATGCTCGCTTCGCCTTGGTGCCGAAGTCAACTCAGGATCGTTGGTACGAGATCACCCGACGGCGATACCAGGCGGGTAGGTCGGCCACTGAGTTGAGAATGGCCGAGTGCGGGCTTAGGGACAGTTCGTCTGCGCTGTGAGCCCCTGAGAGCACTCCGATCGACCAGCCGACGCCGGCGTTCTCGGCGGCCTCCAGATCAGCTCTGGTGTCTCCAACCGACAAAACCTCGAGAGGGTCACTCACTCCACAAAGCTCCATGGAGCGGAGGATCAGGTCCGGGGCCGGGCGCCCGTGGGCAACGTCTTCGGCGCACAGGGCCGAATCGACGACCCCATAGGCCCAGCCGAGGCTTTCTAGCAGCGCTTCTAGGACAACACGATCGAAACCTGTGGTCAGAGCGACTTGGATGTCCCGAGCTCTGAACCACGCGAAAGTCTCTTGCGCACCGGAAACGGGTCGCCAGCTCGCGCTTGCCTTGATGAGGCGGTCCCTAAAATCTCGGTAGATCTCATCGGGATCCACGCGTTGGTGCGCGTTTCGAGTTGGCAGGCTGACGAGTTCCCTGATCGCGTCCCTCTTGGACTTGCCTCGCACCGCCGCGACGGCCTCGGAAGTCAGATCCAGCTGACGGGCCTCGAAGGCTTCTCTGAACACCCGCGCCACATCGTCGGACGCCGCTACCGTCGTTCCCGCCACATCGAAGACGACGAGCTCGAGGTTCATCTCTTTCAGTCTCGCTTGGGAGAAGCGAACAGTTCGTACTGTTGATTTGGAAGAGCCCCTTCGACTGCGTAGAACATCTCGACGACCTGCTAGCCGAACGCCTCCGGGTCCATCTCGGCATCGGTGGCCAAGCGGCCGAGTTTCTCGAGATGGCGGGTTTCCAGCCGGAGAAAGAGTCCTGTTGACTCGGCTGCGGGTGTTCCGTCGGGCAGTTCCAGCCGGGCGCGCGAGTAGACCTTGCGGCCGTTGACCTTCTCGACCCGGGCCTCGAGCGTGGCGACCGTGTGGAGCGGCACCATAGCGCGAAAGTCAACGTCGATATGCGCGGCCACCACACGATGACCCACCATCCAGGCCGAGAAACCCATGGCCTCGTCGAGGAGGGCGGCAACCGCCCCGCCGTGAACGTGCCCCGGTGGGCCCTGGGTTCCACCGCCGAACCAGATCCGGCCGAGGAGGGCGTCGTCGGTCGGCCGTCGAAAGTATCGCACCCGGAGGCGGCGCCCCTCGGGCTCTCCGGAAACATAGGATTCGGCGGTTCGGGCTTCGTTGAAGCGCTCGATCGGCTCCCAGCCGGTCTCACCGGCGAGATCTGAAAGTGCGGGCGGGCGGGTCATGGTGGCAGCGTCTCTTCAGATGAAGACGAGGCACTATGCCGGTTCGACTCGGTGAACGCAACCCGTACGGCCGTTGCCGTCGGACGGGCGAATGTGAACGAAGGATGCGATTAGACGACTGGATCGGAGTAGGCTGAAGCATGGGACAT
>JAOTZA010000326.1 GCA_029861655.1 Acidobacteriota bacterium
AGCTGCAGCTCCATAGCGCTCATACTAACAATCCGTCGGCTGTTGGAGACGATCGCGGACCACCTGCATATCCTCCCACGTCGGGCGTTTGAACCCGGTATTTCGCAAGAGCGCCGCCGGATGATAGGTCGCTCGCGTTGGTACGCCGCGGACTTCGTACCAAGCTCCCCTCATCCTGCCCAGAGGGCGATCGAGCCCCAGAAGGTTCTGCGCCGCCACGCGGCCCAAGGCGACCAGAACACGCGGCTTGACGAGGTCTATTTGGCCTTCCAGATACTCGCGGCAAGCGCTCGCCTCCTCCGGCGACGGGTCCCGGTTCCCGGGCGGCCGGCACTTGACGATATTGGCGATGTAGACATCTTCTCGCTCAAGCCCGATGGCTTCGATGATCTTGGTCAGGAGGGCTCCCGCCGGACCGACAAAAGGCAGTCCTTGCCTGTCTTCCTCGGCGCCGGGGCCCTCACCCACGAACATGAGGTCGGCGTCGGGGTTGCCCGAGCCGAAGACAACCGACTTGCGCTTCGCTGCCAGCCCACACTTGTCGCAGCCTACGGCCGAAGCGGCGAGGGCCTCCAGCACCGCACGTCTCTCGCGAAACGATTCGTCCATCCCATCGGTCGCTGACCGGGGTCCAGACGCTTTCGCAACGCAAGAGGCGTCGAGTTCGGTGAACCCGATCTCGCGAAGATAGTCCAGGGTTTCGAAGAGTCCGTCCGCCATCTCAGCCTTAGCAGCTGGGAGACTCTATTTCGCGTCTTCGGCCGCCGCCACTTCCTCTTCTTCGGCCTCCGGCTCCTGCGGTGGACCGTAGGCCCAATCGACCTTGTCCTGCAGGATCTCCTCCATGCCCACCTGGCTCGGCTTCTCGCCAGCCAACTCGACCTTTGCCGGAGCGCCGTTGATCAGTTGCTCGGCCCTGGTCGCCGAGAGCAGGACGTATCTGAATTTACTATCGATCTTGTCGGGAAATCTGCCCATCTATCTTTACTCCTTGCCGTACCCGTTTTCGCCCGCTCCAGCTTTTGTCCCGAGACCGGATGCCATCGCTGGCGCGTCAGTAGGGCTCACCGGCCCCGAGTCTTCCCGTTTCCGCCCTTTGCCCGGAAACGCCCCGAGCACTCGGCTCACTGTCTCGTCCATCCGGTCCAGGCGATGTCTTCTCTCGAGAATGATAGCCGCCAGCACGTGGCTGGCGCGCTCCAAGTCGTCGTTGACGATAACATACTGGTACAGTCGGTAACGCTCTATCTCTGAATGAGATACGTCCAGACGACGCCGGATCTCGTCGGGGTCGTCCAAACCACGTTGAATCAGCCGGCTTTCCAGATCGCGGTAACTCGGTGGCATGATGAAAATGCTCACCGAGTCGGGATACCGGCGAAGGACCTGCTCGCCCCCCTGGACATCGATATCGACTAAAACATCGATTCCCTTCTCGAGTCTCGGCAGCACTTCTTCATACGAGGTGCCCTTGTACTGGTTGTGAACCTCGGCCCACTCGAGAAACTTGTTCTCCTCGATCATCCGCTCGAACGTCGGGTGGTCGACAAAGTGATAGTCACGCCCATCGACCTCGCCGACTCTTGCTTTGCGCGTGGTGTGACTGACCGAAAAAACGAGACCGCCAAAGCTGGAGAGGCCCCCCTCCATCATGCTCCGGATGAGAGTCGTCTTACCGGTACCTGAGGGAGCAGAGAGTACGAACAGCGTGCCCCGGTTCATGAAGGGCGAGATGGTAGCACAGGCCTCAGCTACTCGACGTTTTGTATCTGCTCGCGTATCTGCTCACAGATGACCTTGCCGTCTACGACTCGTTCGGCCATACCTGTGTTGCGGCACTTGGAGCCCAAGGTGTTGAGCTCCCGCAGAATCTCCTGGCTCAGAAATTCCATCCGCTTGCCCTTCTCGCCTGCCCGTGCCACTAATGAGCGAAACGACTCCAGGTGAACCTGCAGCCGGTCGAGCTCTTCCTGAACATCCGCTCGTTCCGCCAGCACGGCGGCTTCCTGAGCCAACCGCTCCGGCTCGATCCCCCGTTCCCCCAGAAGCTCCTCGAGCCGTCCTCCCAGACTCTCGGCCAGTGCTTTCCTCGCCTCGGGAACAGCTTTCGCCAGATCGTTCTGTACCGCGTCGAGTCCTTCGATGTGGCGCAACAGGATCTCCGCCAGCTTGCGTCCCTCCTCCGCGCGGGTCGCGACCACGCCGGCCAGAGCCGCCCCTGTCGCCTCGACAAACAGACTCAGCTCGTCTTCTCCAACCGACTCCTCGGGCGCCGTAACAGCTATCGCCTCTGGCAAGCGCAGAAGATCTCCCAGGCCAAGGGTCCCTTCCAGACCTTCGTCTCGGGCGATGCTTCGGCTTGCCTCGATATAGCCCGAGATCACATCACGACGGACGCGCGTCGTCTGCGCGGTGTCCACGGCCGAGTCGGTGCGGTAGCGAACTTCGGCGCGTCCACGGGCGAGAGTCTTCTTGATCAGCTTGGTCAGCTCGAGCTCGAAACCCCGATATGCCTCGGGGATTCGAACCGAGAGATCCAGAAAGCGGTGATTGACGGTCCGAATTGAGACCGAAACGCGGAGCTGGGAGCCATCGACACGAGCTTCCCCGTATCCCGTCATACTCAACATCACTTTTCCACCATCGCGATACGCCGGGCCACAGCCTGAGCGGCGCGCAAGCTTGCCCCCGGCTCTCCGAGTATCCGCCGAAGTTCGCCGAGCCGTGCCACCATTTCCCGAACCCTGGGCGGATCTTGAAGGATGGATTCGGCCTCGGAAGCGATCGTCTCGGGTCGCGAGTTTTCCTGTAAGAGCTCGGGTACCACCGGAGCGCCCAGAACGAGATTGACGAGGCTGTAGTGCGGCAGCTCGACCAGCATCCGAGCCACCAGAGACGTCCACCTGCTCAATTGATACACAACGATCATCGGCGTCTGCAGCAATCCTACCTCCAAGGTGGCCGTACCCGATGCGCACAACGCCAGATGCGCCGAATCGATTGCTTCGAAGCGATCAGCCCGCACGACCTCGATAGGAACCGACACCTCGGAGAGAACTCGAGTGATCGCCTCATCGAGGACTGTCGGCGCTTGAGCCAGCAGAAACCTTGTCGGAACTTTTGCCGCCAGCCGGGCCGCCGCCGAGCACAGGATCGGTAACAGTTTCTCTAGCTCGCTCGCCCGAGAGCCCGGCAGAAGGGCCACCGTGAACTCACCGCTCTCGGGCGGTTCACCATCCCAGACCGTGCGCGGTTCAGGAACCTGCTCCACCAACGGATGACCGACGTGGGTCGCGTCTACGCCATGTTGGTGGTAGAAGTCGGCTTCGAAAGGAAACAGCACCAACATGTCCTCGACCACTCGAGCGATGGTTTTGACCCGGCGCTGCCGCCACGCCCACAGCTGCGGGCTGATGTAGTAGACGACGGAGATCCCTCGCCGAGCCAAACGCCGCGCCAAACGTAGGTTGAACTCTGGAAAATCAATCAGGACGGCGACCTTGGTCTCGCGTTGCTCGGCCTCGGCCAGGACCGAACGGAAGAACTGACGCGCCCGCGGAAGCACTTTGAGGGCCTCCGTGATTCCCACCACGGCGACTTCGGAAGATCGGCCGAGCAGATCGACACCCTGAGCCTCGAGGTGGGTTCCTCCGATTCCGTAATAGGAAAGATCGGGGAGCAGCTGCCGCAACTCGCGAATGAGTTCGGCCCCATGCTGATCGCCCGACGCCTCACCGGCCACGACGAGTAGA
>JAOTZA010000327.1 GCA_029861655.1 Acidobacteriota bacterium
GTTGAACGGTCAGCCGCCATGGTTTCTCGCGATGAGGGCCCCGAAGAAGAGGTGAAGCCCGCCGAAGCCGACGCCGAGAAGGCTGTTGGACCAGCTCGGCGGGCTGATCAGCGCCAGCAGTCCCAGCAAGATAAAGAGCCCGCCCATGACCGGCACGGGTCGCACAGAGAAGGCGCCGCAAGTCACGACGCCAACGCCGTAGAGCAGCAACCAGATGCCGGGGATGGGTTGGGGGGTCTCGAAGCGGACCAGGGTGGCGGTGATCGCTGCGGCTGCGATGAGGGACGGCGCCAAACCAAAAAGGAATCGCCTCCCGACACCGCGCGACAGGCGTTCGCCAAGACCACGCGCCTTGCGCAGCATCGCGACACCGCCGATGGCCGTCGCCGTCGCGGCCGCCACCAGCCAGACTTCGATCCAGTGCTCGGCGAACGATGGCTGGGCGGCGAGCATCGCCGCGACAACCGCGACGGCACCCATACCGATTCCGCCCCAACCGGGTACCGAGGTGAACGACGCCGAAGACTCCATGGTCTCGCGGATGTATCGCAAGTTGTCCATCGCCTTCGAGTGAAGCTCGTGGGGCTGCTGCGGCCGGTTCTCGGAATGCATCGAGTGGGGCATCGAGGACAGCCTAGGAGGGCGCTTTGTATTTGTCAAGTACTTTTTGTTGCAAAGTGGCGAGCCGAGAGATCAAGGCTGCCTTCCACCCTTGGCCCCGACCGCTTCTACCACGGGCTGCTAGCGACCGGCGCGTTCGGGGGTGAAGGCGGGAAGGCACAGGGCGTAGTACTCGGCCTCTTCGGCGAACGGGTTGCTGTAGTGAACCGTGTTTCCGGGTTCCACCCATAGTGCCTGTCCCGGTTCGAGAACCACCGCTTCGCCATCGATCTCGATCCGGAGCCGGCCTCGAAGTAGCAGCGTCAGCTCGCCGAACTCGGGGGTCTGCTCGGGTTCGGACCAGTTTCCCGGCGCGACCATATGGGCAAGACTAAACTTGTCGGTACCGGTGCTGGCTCGACCAAAAAGCTCTTCGATCAACTTTCCGCCCGGTACGGGAACGCGGGCCGAGCTAGTGACGAGTCGGTAGTTACTCAAATGGCTCCCTCGGCAGTCGACTCTTTTGAATCCGAGCCTCGGTGAGGCTAGCACGCGCAACCCACCTACGGTCTGTGACGTATGTGGGGTGGCGCCTTTGGCATAGACTAGGTGTCCCAAGACTCGGCGCCGTTGGCAACCGGCGCGTCCTCCGTTCGGTTCGACTCAACAAAAAGAAGGTGAGAGGAATGGAAACACAGCGGAATAGACGACTCTTCTTCCCCGCCCTGGCGATGCTCGCTCTGAGTGCGCTGGCGCTCACACTGCCTGCTTCCGGCCAGGACTTGAGCCAGTTCGAAAAACGTGTGAGCGTCCACGAACTGGACAACGGCTGGACTTTCTTGATCTACGAGCGGCCGGGAGCGCCGGTGGCCTCGCTCTTCACCCTGGTCAACGCCGGCTCGGCCAACGAGGTGGCCGGGATCACCGGGCTGGCGCATATGTTCGAGCACATGGCGTTCAAAGGCTCGACCCGGATTGGCACCTCGGATCCCGAGGCGGAAGCCGAGGCACTCCATGCTGTCGACGACGCTTACGAAGCCTACGACAGGGCGCGTCGTAGGACGAACATCGACGCGGAGAGTGTGGAGGAACTCGAACAGAAGTGGGTCGAGGCACGTGAAAAGGCCAAAGAGTACGTCGTCAACAACGAGTTTGGCGAGGTGTTGGAGCGGGGCGGTGGGTCGCAGCTCAACGCGTTCACCGCGTCTGATTTCACCGGCTATGTCGTCGCTCTGCCGACCAACAAGCTCGAGCTGTGGGCCTACCTGGAATCCGAACGGTTCTTGGATCCGGTGCTGCGCGAGTTCTACACCGAACGCGATGTGGTGATGGAGGAGCGACGCCTACGTACCGACAGCCAGCCGGTGGGTCGCCTGATCGAGCAGATGCTGGCCGCCGCGTTCACCGCTCATCCCTATGGCTACCCAGGGATCGGATATATGAGCGATCTCGAGTCGTTTTCGCGCCGGGACGCGATCGAGTTCTATAAGAACCACTACGTGCCGAGCAACATGGTCACCGTCATCTCGGGTGGTGTCGACAAGGAGAAGGTACTGCCACTGCTCGATAAATACTTCGGGCGGATGGAGACCGGGCGAGAGCCGCCTCCGTTGCGCACCGTCGAGCCGCCGCAGATCGCCGAACGTGTGCTGAGAATCCCGGATCAGTCACAGCCGATCTATGCCGAAGGCTATATGCGCCCGGCGATCACCCATCCCGACAACGCCGTCTACGATGCCATCGCCGATGTGCTGTCGACGGGTCGCACATCGAGGCTTTATCGAAGCCTGGTGCGAGACAAGAAGATCGCCGCCCAGACCGGCGCCTTTAACGGCTTTCCCGGCTCGAAGTACCAAAACCTGATGTTGGCCTTCGCGGTCCCGACGCCGGGGCACTCGAACGAAGACGTCCAGGAAGCGATCCGCACCGAGATCGAGCGAATCAAGACCGAGCCGATCACCGACGAGGAGCTTCAGATGGTCAAGACCCGGGCCAAGGCGGCCCTGCTCCGCACCCTCGACTCGAACACAGGAATGGCACAGCAGTTAGCCACGGCGCATGCGTGGTTTGGCGACTGGCGTGAGGTGTTTCGGAGTGTCGACCGCATCGAAGCCGTCACTAAGGAGGACATCCTGCGAGTGGCCAAAGAGGTGTTCCAGCCGACGGGGCGGACCGTGACGATGATCGTCAACGAGAGCGCCGAAAACGAGGAGGAGTCATGAGAATCAAGCCAACTTCAAATCTGATCCTCGTAGCGGCGCTTTTAGCAGTGCCGGTCTCGGCCCAGGTCGAAGACTACCGCGACATCGTCTACCCGGAGCTGGCCGAATACAACATTCCACAACCCGAGATCTATGATCTGCCGAACGGTATGAAGGTCTTTTTGATGGAAGACCATGAGCTGCCGCTGATTCAGGCGACGGCTCGCATCCGCACCGGTGCCGTCTACGAGCCGGCGGAGAAGACCTCTCTGGCCGGGTTGACAGGAGCCGTTCAGCGCCTCGGCGGCACCCGTACGATGACCGGTGACGAGCTCGACGATTTTCTGGAAGCGCGCGCGGCCTCGGTCGAGACCAGAATCGGCAACACTGTCGGCTTTGCCTCGATGGACTGCTTGAAGGATGACTTCGACGTTGTCTTTGCGGTATTCCGCGACGTCCTGCGCTACCCGGCGTTTGCCGAGGACAAGCTCGAGATCGCCAAGGCGCAGGCCAAGGCGAGCATCGCGCGACGCAACGATAACGTCAATGGGATTACCAGCCGCGAGTTCGGTCGTCTCATCTACGGTTCCGATTCACCGATTTCGAGGCTGACCGAATACGCCACCCTCGATGCGGTCTCACGTGGAGATCTCGAAGCCTGGCACGCCGAGTACTACCACCCCAACAACATCTATCTTGGAATCTCGGGCGACTTCGACTCGAAGGCCATGAAGAAGAAGATCCGCGAGGTCTTTGGCGATTGGCCGCAAGGAAAGACCGCAGGCTCGGATCCTGTGCCGTACAAGAGCGAAATGAAGGCCGGTGTGTTTTTTATCGAGAAGAGCGATGTCACCCAGGCCAACATCCAGGTGGGGCATCTCGGGATGCTGGTTGCCGACGATCCGGACTATTTTTCGATCCAAGTG